>DATHFS010000818.1:0-3400 GCA_035317975.1 Cyclobacteriaceae bacterium
CCCGGAAAGGGAATACGATCGACAGCGAAGGAAGGAAGGAATTCCTCTCAACCCAAAAGTGGTGGAAGATCTTCAGGCGTTAGGCAAGAAACTTGCGATCAATTTTAGAATGTGACAAACACGCGCAGCACAATGGGTGAATTAAATACACTGGGTTGCTTGTAAAGGACATCATACATGGCCATAGCATTGATGGCGCCTCGCCCCGTGGTGCTAAAGGGTTGACTGTATCCGATGCCAAAGAGCAGCCGGTTATAAATCCTTCTGGAGGCATCATAAAATGACGGAGAGTTGATGATGTCGTATTCCGTTTGAAAAAAGAGTTGGTTGAAATTATAGCGCAGGAACGGACTGACCCCATATTGAGCATAGGAATAAGCCGAACCGTAATCCGGAAAACTATAATGCTGGTAATTTACGCCGGTACCGGCAGAAAATTGTGGTGTAATCCTATACCCTGCTATGGGAAACAGTGAATAATATACGTAGCGGTTAGCCGCACTCGTCCCGCTCCCAAAACTTCCTCCCCCGCCAAAATAGAACTTCTTGTCGGCGCTCTGCCCTGAAAATCCCTGTGCAAAAGTACCCAAGGTACCCAGCATCAAAACCACCATCCATCCGAGCCTTTTCATAACTTGATTTATCTTTACTCTACCTGGATCACAAATACGTCTTCACTCTCCTTCTTCATGAGGTATTTTTCCCGGGCAAACTTCTCCAGCAATTCCTTGTTGGTCATCAATTCTTTGCGATCTTGCTCCACTTCCTTGATCTTTTTCTCGTAGTACTCCTTCTCGTTTTCCAGCGAATGCAGTTTGGCCCTCAGGGAAAACCGTGAGATCAAGTCGTTGGAGTCAAGAAAGGTAAGCCATACCAGGAAGCAAAGTCCCGTGACAACATAGAAGTTTCTGAGAATAGGAGGAAGCTTCTTCAGCATAAGGTTAAAAAATGACGGTACGAAGATAGCGAAATTCTATTGAAATCGGTAAGCAGTAATCTGTAAACAGTGGTACCCACACACCGATTACCGATTACTGCTCACCGATTACCGATCATCCCGCTACCCAACCTGCCTCCACTCTTCTACCTTCAACAGGGAGCGGCTCGATTTTTCAAAAAGGTGCAGGTGCAAATGGCCTGTTTTTTTGAGTTTCATTTTGAGCTTGAACTGGTCCTGGGTGAACGGGTCGATGTACGTACCCTCACCCCGGCAGAAATAGCTCAGGCTCATGTTCTGGATTATGCCCGACCCTAATATTTTGTCATCGATATCTTTTATCCAGACCACTTCACCATGAAAACGGGATTCCAATCCATAAATCATAATCCCCATGCTATTGTCTTCATTCGACCAAAGCCCTGTCACCTTCGTTTCCAGGTCGGATACGGCATAGCGAAATCTGAAAAACAGGGCTACCATAATTCCCACCGAAAGCACGATGGTTAAAAAATAGATTATGGTGGCATCCGTTTCCATTGCTTTTTTTGCATAGAGCATGCAAAAACCGCTCGAAAAGAGAAAACGATACAAAAAAGGGATTTATGAATGATTTGGGGACCTTATACAGAATCCTCGCGCGAAATCACACCCAAAATGGATCGTAGATTCCCATAATTGGACAACCTCCATAGGCGAAAATTGCTTATTGTGGACTCTGTTGTCTCAATAAAAAAAATTTAGCGTTCGTCGTTTTCGTTTAACGTGTTAGTGTCTAAGTATCCCTAAATACTCGACCCATGGACCCACCTCTGTCTTATATTGTTTTGCCATGACTCTTGAAATTTGTGAAATGTGATTGAGGTCATGTACGACCCAGGTGGAAAGTAACTGTGATAACGTTACCGGTCCGAATGCCGGGTGTTTTCCCTTCAACACAAAATCATCTTGAATTAAGTTTTTGGAGCGGAGGCGTTCAATGTTTTGATTTCGAAGCGTTTTAAATTCATCTAAAAGCTGCCTCACCGTTTTACCTTTGCTTTCCTTAAATTGAGCCAATCGGTCAAAGGGTTCAAAAGTAGCTTTGCCAGAAAGAATAATTTCCATTCTGGGGATCCAGTCGGTCCGTTCTCCATGAATGAGATGTCCGAGAATATCATACGGGCTCCATGTTTCGGGCCCCTCATTGTTTTTTATCCATTCTTCAGAAAGTCCGTTCAGCATTAATTCAACCACAAGGGGTGTCCGCTCCAGGATTTCAAGGGATTTATTCAAGTTAAACTGCATGACCAGAGATAAGACAATAGTTTTGAGTCAATAAATTGATGCCTTTGTTTTTACCTCGTCACGCAACCCATTCACGTGCAGTAATTCCCTGACCGTATTCAACAATTCAAGCGATGCATCGACTTCTTCCTTCCTGGTGGCAACGCTTTCAATATTAAATCCGAAGGGAATAGACCTTTCCTGACAGTATTGGATAAGATCGCGGGCAATAGTGATGGCAATCTCTGCGGAACGCACAACCGGTTTCGCGCTCATTTTAAGTTCTTCTTTTATATCGTCAGGAATGTGAATGCCTAACCACTCCATAAAATCAAGTGTTTTTACCGAACCGCAAATAGTCAGTGTAAAAATAATAGTGGGTAATTCCTGTTTCCTTTTCAGGCAGGCAACCACAAGGTCCTCCAGTATTTGCTTGGTGTATCCGACATTAAAAATGCATTGCGTTATAAAGTAAGAGACCCCGGAATTCATCTTATCAAGAATCCTGACTTCTTCATCTTTCAAAACGGCATGCCTTTCCGGAATGGTGACTGCCCCGATGACGGAGTGGGCCTCATGTTCTTCGCGCCAGATTGTATAGGCTTCCGGAAGGCTTGTTTTGACAACATAATCCGGTGCCGGCAGCCCAACAAATAGCGGATAACATCCATGCGCCTTCAGGCCTTGAAGCCAATGCGATAACTCTTGCTTTGTAAAGTTTCCCGCAGGGCGGTAGATTATCTTAGGAATGGCGAGACGATGTAAGTATCGGCTGGTGTATTCAAACGGGTCCAGTGCACTGGCAAACGGGAAGGGTCGTTCTTCCGTCGTTCTGGCCGATTCATCCTGAACGTCATAGACCACGAGCGCATCGATGTCGAGTGAGCAAAGGGAATTCAAGGTCTTCTCCGCTATTTCATTTATCTTATCATCTGCTGTTTGTGCTTTTGGCGGTGTTATTCCGTAGAGTAAAACTCCTGATTCCCTTCTTTTAATCTTGTTAAAGAACATGCAGTGGGGGTTGTATGAATAGCTAAAAATAAGAAATTATACTCTATCTCAATCAGAGTGGCTTTATTCAACCTTATTTCCTTATATTAGATTAGTTAACCCAACCTGTATGAAACACCTCATTGTCATTCTCATGTCCGTAAGTTTAACAGGGTACGGTCAATTACCCCTGGACTCCGCAAGAAA
>DATHFS010000819.1:0-5297 GCA_035317975.1 Cyclobacteriaceae bacterium
CGTCTACTTCCAGTAAGGCCTGAAGTCCCTGGATAAAGAGCTCCTCGGGAATGGCTGGCATGCACATCCGTTCCAGCGACTTCAACAACCGCTGGTGATGTTTGAGCGCCCGGAAAATGCTAATGTTTCCGTCTTTATTCCGATAGGCCTTAAGACCTTCAAAAACAGATTGGCCATAATGAAGGGCGAGATTGGCAGGGGTGATCGTCATGTCGGCGTAGGGAACGACAGAAGGCGAAAGCCATTGTCCCTTGTCGTATTCCACCAGCAGCATGTGATCAGAAAGGTGCTTGCCAAATTCAAGATTATTGAAATCAATTTCAGAAATCCGGGAGCGCTTTGTTTTTTGAACGATAATCGAGTCCGTCAGGGTATTCATAAGATTTTAATTGAGGGTCAAGGTAAAACTATTTTTACGGAATTGCTTACAAACTTTTAACGGCGGCGGGGGCAAGCGCCTTCAGTAACTCATTGATGGTCACCAGATGATGGTCGTCGTGCTCAGCATCAAACCAGGCCAGGTCCACTGCCGTAAACTGCACTTTCAAACGGGGATGAAGGGAAGATTTCGTCAGATCCGTCTCCACGAGGCTGCAGTATTTTACGAGGTTTTTATTCCTTTGATCATTGAAAAGTGCAAGGACCTGGCCGATCGGCTGCCGGTTGTAATCGCCCCCCGGTTCGAAGACCGCCGGTGACAAGGTGGAGACCCCGGACATGATTTCATCGATCCTCCGGTTGGCAATTTGATCCACTTCCGCCAGATGTCCGATGTTCTGCTTCACCGACCATTTGGTGTTGAATTTGGTGGAGAGCGTTTCCTCCGAAAAACCGTTTACCTTTTCTTCCAGACGGATGATCGTACCCTCCAGGCGTTCCAGGTAAAAGGGCAACATCCCTGCCGGTAACCCGAAGGTGAATTGACGTTCGAACCACAATAGCCTTTTCATCTTATTGAACTATTCGTTTTCCTACAATGACCAGGCTGCGGTCGATTCCATCCAACACGGCAATGTTGGGTAGTAACGCCCATTCCTGAAACCCGGCGTGCTTAAATAACTTCAGACTTGGTTCATTGTGAGAAAATATGAACCCGAGTAATGTTTTTATTTTCAGGGCGCTGCAACGCTCCATAGCATATCCCAGTACTTTTTTTCCAAGCCCTTTGCCCCGCGTGAAGGGGTCGAGATAAATACTTATTTCGGCTGTGGCGTCGTACGCGGGCCGGCCATAAAAGGATTGAAAGCTGACCCAGCCCATTATTTTCTTCTCTTGATCCTCCATAATCCAAAGGGGCCTTTTACTGGAATGTTCCTTGAACCATCCCACGCGGCTATCGACGGACACGATCTCCGTATCCGCTGTTACCATTCTCCCCGGTATGGTGGAATTGTAGATATCAACGATCCGGGGCAGATCCTCCAGAGTTGCATCCCTGTAGTGAATGATCCCAGGGGAACGGAGATTCAGTTCCATCTTAATATCACTTCTTTGATAGGGCCCGTCCAAAGGAATTTCCTGAAAGCCTAGCTTGCGGTACAAAATAATAGCTGTTGGCAACTTTGTGTTTGAATATAAGACAATCCTGTTGGCTCCGGCCTCCTTTGCTCTTTCAATGGCCGCTTCCGCTAATGCTCTTCCTATTTTCTTGCCTTGAAACCGGTCGTCGACGGCCATTTTGGTGAATTCATACACACCCGTTTCCACAAACTTTAACGCAACGGTACCGGCCAGCTCGTTGCGCCAGGTAGCCATGAAAATCGATCCTCCCTTTTTCAAGATATGACTTTCCGGATGCCGCAAAACCTCAACATCGATGGGTTCCATCCAGAAATGCTTTTCAATCCAGTGACGGTTGAATTTTTCAAACCACGGCTGGTGTTCGGGCTGATAGTCTATTATTTCGAGAACTGCGCTTTCCATACGTCCTTCAATTGATACCCTTTGTTGACAATATAAATTCCCGCAATGGTGATCAGAATCGCGATACCGATACGCAAATTCAATTTTTCATCCAGCACAAGCCAACCCAGCAACACGGCAACAATGGGGTTGATGTAGGCATACAGCGACACGATGGTCATGGGGAGTTTCTTGACCGCATAGGAAAAGGATGCATAACCGGCAACGGACCCGACGAGGATCAAATACACCAGCGCGGAAATTACACCGCCTGACCAATGAATGGTGCCGTAGTCGTCGAAGATCAAACTTAGCGGGATCAAAAACAATCCCCCGAAAAACATCTGCAACCCCGCATTGATGAAGGGATTGGTATTCTCGTTCTTCTTCTTGATCCATACACTGCCGGCCGCCCAACTGAGATTGGCCAGGAACGTTAGGAAGATCCCAAAGGTGTACCCCGAATTGGAGAAATCGCCAAGGTGTTCTCCAAAAATCATAATAATGCCACTCAGGCCGATCAAAAGGCCCAGCACGATCGGGAAGGTGGGGCGGTCATCTCTATCGACAGAAATATTTATAAGGATGACCCATATCGGCATCATCGAACAGATGATGGCGGCGAGTCCGCTCGAGACATACATTTCCGCCCATCCTACAACGCTAATGCCCAGGGTGATCATCAACAATCCTGCAATGGCCTGGTTAAAAAGACTTCTCCTGCCCGGCAATGAAGCTTTGCCCAGGCTTAGGATAAAGCCGAGCAAGATGGGGCCGGCACAGAGAAACCGCATCACTGAAAAAAGAAAGGGAGGAAACTGGGTCACCCCTATCCGCAAGGCAAGATAGGTGGTACCCCAAATGACGCAGACGGCACCAAGAGCGAAATAAGCGATGAGGGGTCTGGATCGGTTAGAAGTGATCATTCTAAGAGTACGGTTTTTGTAGGTTGTAAGGATAGCGTGCATAAGAGAACAAAATTTCTATTAAAAACGTACAAAAAACAGTTTCAGTTTCGGGTATTTCGACCGGATCAGTTTGCGAGGGCTTCGACTTGTCTCCCGCAGATCTCGCAGATTTTCGCAGACCATAATGCCGGCTATCAGAGAAGATGCGGGCAAGAAATTTCCTCCGTCCGAAGCCTTGCCGCTACCACCAACAATTCGCATAAGGTGCCTGTAGTCGTGACAAAATGAAGTATCTCTTTGGATTTTTATGTCTGTAATAACTTTCCAGGGATGGAAAGGTTGTGCGAATTAAAGCACGTGAGTTAAAGATTCCCTGATCGCATCTGCGTTAATCTGCGAAATCTGCGGGAAAAACCTCTATATTGATCACTTGAATCAACCCCCCATGATCACCCGCAGAGAACTCCTCAAACGTTCCGCATTTCTTGCCGCCTGTGCGACTTCAGGCCCATTTCATGAACTGTTCGCCAATGCAACAAATAAAATCAGGATCGGCGCATGCGATTGGTCCGTTGGCAAGAACAGCGACCCCGCTGCCTTTGAAGTGGCAAAACAAATCGGTCTGGAGGGAATCCAGATCAACATGGGCTCGGACCTGGACAATATGCACCTCCGTGATAAATCGGTTCAGGCATCCTACCTGGAGATAGCAAAGAAAACGGGCATCGCGATCGGAGGCCTTGCCCTGGGTGAATTGAATCATTCTCCTTACAAATCGGACCCACGCACGGAAGAATGGGTTTGGGACAGCGTTGATGTAGCCGACGCGCTGGGAGTCAAAACTATTCTCCTGGCCTTTTTCAATAACAATGACTTGAGAAATGATGAGGCGGGCAAAAAAGAAGTCGTTCAACGCCTGAAGGGGGTGGCACCTCACGCTGAAAAGAGGGGTATTACGCTGGGCATTGAATCCTATCTTAGCGCGGAAGAACTGACGGAGCTTATCCAGCGGGTCGGATCCAAGAGCATTAAAGTCTACTATGATTTCAGGAATTCCGCCGATGCCGGCTATGATGTGATCAAAGAAATTAAATTTCTGGGTAAGGATTCTATTTGTGAACTCCACATGAAGGAAAATGGATTTTTACTGGGCAAAGGATCACTCGACTGGAAGAGAATAGGTGAAACGTTACTGGAGATGAATTACGTCGGAGGAGGCTGGATGCAAATCGAAGGTGCCAACCCAAAGGGCGCGAACGTTATTGAAAGCTATAGACACAACCTGAAGTTTTTAAAAGACCTCTTTCAATACGACTAATCCATAGGACGATGACAAGGAATTGGTTTGGTGCTTCTCTATTCATTATCGTTTGTATTATTTCTTTTCAATGCAAGCAGCCCGAACCCCGGGATAAACCACTCCTCTTTTTGCCCGATGATCTTGAAGCTACACTCTGGGCGCAATCGCCGCTGTTTTACAATCCTACCAACATGGATGTGGATAGTAAAGGAAGGATCTGGATCACGGAGGCGGTGAACTACCGGAATTATAATAATGACTCCGCAAAATTCTTTCATCATTCCAATGGCGACCGGGTAATGATCCTGGAGGACACCGACCAGGATGGAACTGCCGATACGTCAAAAGTTTTCGTACAAGACAAAGACCTCGTCTCACCCCTGGGAATCGCCGTACTGGGCAACAAGGTATTTGTTTCTTGTTCTCCGAACCTGATTGTATACACGGATGAGGATGGAGACGATGTGCCGGATAAAAAGGAAATTTTTCTTACCGGGTTCGGAGGCAAGGATCACGATCATTCACTCCACGCCATCGTGGGCGGGCCCGATGGGAACCTTTATTTCAATACCGGGAATGCCGGTCCTCATATGGTGAAAGATAAGTCAGGCTGGATGCTTCGGTCGGGAAGCATTTACACCGGCGGTTCGCCCTATAACCGGGAGAATCACGGCGGCAGGAAGAGCGATGATGGCAAAATTTGGGTGGGAGGACTGGCCTTGCGGATCAAGCCCGATGGCACGGCGCTGAAAGTAATGGGCCACAACTTCCGCAATTCGTATGAAGTGATGACGGACTCGTACTGTAACCTTTGGCAAAATGACAACGATGACCAGGTTGTCGCCTGCCGTACCACGTGGCTCATGGAAGGCGGCAATGCCGGTTACTTCAGTACCGATGGCACACGGTATTGGCAAGCCGATCAAACGCCATGGCAGGATATTTTCACTGCCCACTGGCATCAGGACGATCCGGGGATCATGCCGGCCGGTGATAAGACGGGTGCGGGCGCCCCAACCGGTGTTGCGATCAATGAAGGCGATGCCCTCGGTGAAAAATACCGCGGTTTATTGCTGAGTGCCGACGCAGGGCGCAACATTATTTTCGGCTATCACCCGACGATTGAAAAATCAGGGTACGACCTGGGCCCGCGAAGCAACTTCATCACCTCATTGCGCGATAGCAAT
>DATHFS010000820.1:0-5015 GCA_035317975.1 Cyclobacteriaceae bacterium
TTTCCTTTCGAGCATCGATCATTTCGCCATCGTAGATCTCGGCACCAAAGATGCTGCCCGTGGAGGACTTCCATGACTCGTCTGAGACAACTATTGCGGAAGTTCCGTCGGTATAATGGATCTGGATTTGCAACAATAGCGATAGATCCTTACCATAAAAATTCCGTTGGCCTCCAAAACCGATGAATCCCCGGTACCAACCGTTGCCGAGCACGACACCGACAGCATTGTCTCCGGTGGTCAGCAACGATGTAATGTCGTACTGTTGATATTGAAGTCTTTTCTTATAGCTGGTCCAGCCCGGTGTGAGGTAGGCATCTCCGATGCGCTTTCCGTTGATGGAGGCTTCATACAATCCGTGCGAAGTAATGAAGGCTGTGGCAGACGCTACTTTTTTGGCAAGGTTGAATTTCTTTCGAAATAAGGGACTGGCTTTACGGATGGTATCTTCGCCTGGAGCCGTGATCCATTTGGCTTTCCAGTCCGCTGGCTTTAACAATCCCATTTGCCAGAAGAACGGTTCGCTCCAGGGCGAAACTTTACCGGACTGATCCCATACCCGCACTTGGCCGGAATATTTCTGCCCCGACTCAAGGGAGGAGCCGGAATAGGGCACTTGAACAGATTGACCCGATGTCACTTTTCCGCTCGTCCAAAACACACCGGATTTTTGTGCGGCCGTGACACGAATTTCATAAGCAGATTGGGTGGCATTTCCTTTGGGAGCACTTAACTGCCATGAGAAACGGGGCTGAGTGGCGTCAATACCCAGCGGGTTAGTCCTGTTCTCTGTAAGGACATTCAGAACTTTTACTTGACCTTGACAAATCAGGCCCATTGATATAAAGAAGAGGGTGATTTTTAATTTCTTCATGGCTATAGATTTACGGGCATTGGTCATTAGTTATTAGGTCATTAGTTTTTGGTCATTAGTTATTAAGTGGCACGGTACTTGACTTTTTAGTAATTGCTTAGCTTATGGTTCCTCTACTTACCTTGTACCAACCACCAATAACTAATGACTAATGACTAATGACCAATAACCAAAAGCGAGGATACTCCACCAAGTCCTAGGCGTTAAGAACCAATAATTAAACTAATTTCGCCGTCTCCGGATCCCAATTAACAATCTTCTTCTCAAAGTAACTCTTATTCGCTGCCAAAGCAGGGCCGCATGCTCGCATACCGAAGAGTGCATCTTCAAATATAGGCTTGTGCTCCCGTATACCCGCATAGAAGCTTAGATGGTGGTCAAGGTCTGTGTTATATCCTTCAGGAGCTTTGAATTCGGTTATTCCAGGTTGCTCCATACCGGGTCTTGAGGCAGGATAATGGGCCTTGTACCATTTTTCATATTCCTTTTGCTGTGCCAGTGTGAACGTGTTAAAGGAATCCCAACCCCCGTAGCCGGGTGCCTTTGGCGTCTTATGCAACTCCACTTTGATCGATGTCCAGCCAATCGTAATCACCCCGTCGGAGCCGACGAACCGCAGCACTTCACCTCCGCCTCCTCCATCGACAAAGTTCACACGCATCTGCAAGTTGAAGGCAGGGTGCTTGTCGGAAGCGGGATAGTCATAAAGGCTGGTCATGATGTCTGGCACATCGCGCCCATCTTTATAATACCGCAAGCCGCCGGTAGCATAAATCCGGTTTGGTCCTTTTGAACTGGTAACGGCGTGCAATCCCGTGAAGAGGTGTACAAACAAGTCACCGGCCATTCCCGTACCATAGTCCTGGTAATTCCTCCATCGAAAGAAGCGGACAGGATCGTAGGCAATTTTTGGGGCATTGCCGAGAAACCGGTCCCAGTCTACCGTTCCTGCCTGCGCATCGGTCGGAATAGAATATTGCCAGGCTCCACCTCCACCCTGGCGGTCATTAAAGGTTTCTATGAGCACCAATTCTCCGATCACACCCGATTCAAAAATCTGCCTGGCCTTATCGGTTACAATAGACGACGCACGCTGGCTACCGACTTGAAATACCTTCCCAGTCTTCTTCTGAGTGGCGATCACTTCGGCGCCTTCCTCGGGCTTATGGACCATGGGTTTCTCGCAATAGACATGCTTGCCTTTGCTCATCGCGTCGATCGAGATGCGGTCGTGCCAGTGGTCGGATGTGGCGATGATCACGGCGTCCACGTCTTTGCGGTCGAGGACTTCCTGATAGCTCTTGGTCGTGAAAATGTCCTTTCCGTAAAGTTCCTTTGCCCGGTCCAGACGTCCTGTATAGAGATCGCAAACACCCACCAGCTTTACGCCCGGAACCTGAACGGAAGTTGCCAGGTTATTGAAGCCCATAATCCCCACTCCAATGACGGCAATGTTGACCTGGTCATTGGCGGCAAACGTTTTTTTCTCCGGGACAGGAGGTCGTAACTCGATAACCTGATTTCGCTTGCCCGCGGTGAGCAACGTTGGAATTACACTTGATGCCAGGGCAGTGCCCACGGCCTTCTTAATAAACCTTCTGCGCGATGATTTTGAAAAGCTCATTTTTTTGGAGTTAGAAAGTGATTAGTTTAAGTGAGTCGGTTCAAGGTAAAAAAATTTTCCGGGGATGTCTAACGACTACCCCGGCTCAATGCTGCCGCTGACCACGTAAAGGTCCATATCATTGTCATTATCGGAATCAAACAACAGTAAACCTTCAACTTCTTCCGTGTTGTTATCACTCCGATATTCGATCTTCCCGGCACATTGATCGATGCTTCGGAGGTTATATCTTGAAAGTGTAGTTCGTTGCCAGTAAAAAATAAATGAAGTAAAAAAGCAAGGTCAATTTACATTGGCCTTGCTTTTATTTATAGAAAAAACTAAAAAAGATATACCTTCTCACTCTCAGTATCCGGGATTTTGCGCCAAAACAGAGGTAGACAAGATGTCGATCTCCCTCTGTGGAATAGGCAAATGATCCGATTTAGGGGAGACATAAGAAGCATCGGCAAAAGGAGACGCTGTGACTTGTGCCTTTTCATAAGTGAGGTATGCATTCAGTGTGGCGGCTGCAACTCCCCATCGAACCAGGTCATAAAAACGCTGTCCCTCTCCCGAAAGCTCAAGTTTGCGTTCGAATCTGAGCGCTATGCGTGCCTCCGCCTGACTTCCGAACGCGACAGTATAGTTGGTAATCACATAATTAGCGGCAGGTAGACTGTTATCCAGAATAGGCTTGGTATAATCCGGCCCCACGGCGGGTGCAGCCAGAGGCTGAAACCCAATTAATTTACCCATTACAATATCTGCGGCAGCTCTTGTGCGAACGGTGTTTATATAGGTTTGGGCCGTTGCAAGACTTCCGGCCTCTATTTCTGCTTCTGCAGCCATCAAGAGCACGTCGGCATACCGAATGATGTAAACATTCTGGCCATCATACCCTGGAGTCCAGGAACTTTTGTCAACACCCCCGCTCGCCTCTTCGGCCTTCGTCCAAATATATTTTTTGGGCGCGTAAGGGCCACCATAGTTTTGATCCCGTATCCAGGCTACTCCTGGATGTGGTCCATGGTCAAGATAGGGAAGATACCTGCGACCAATAGAATGATCGATCCTCGGATCCAGATTTCCGGCATCTGGAGTAAACAGCGCTTTTGCAGCAACTCCCTCATCCGTGACTAGCTGGTTTGCACCCGTATTATATGAGCCATCCAGCAAGGGTAGTCCAGTCGCATCGGTGCGGAAGGAGTTCCCCAGTTCAAAACTTGGCTGAAAGAATCCGCAGCAACCTGCAGGGCCGCCATTGTAAGGAAAATTCAAGACAAAATCCGGGTTCGCATTGTTAATCGTTCCCGTACCGGCTGCTGATTGAATGGCAAAAACTGATTCTTCATTATTATTATTTGCAATTCTCCAGAGATTTCCATACTTCGGTACCAATCCATACGCCTTGCCATTCGCCGTTTTTCCGCCGGCCATCACGGCACTAAAGAGAGTCTTGGCCGCAGCAAACTTATTCTGAAACAACAAGGCTTTAGCAAGATAGGCACCGGCCGCCCATTTGTTGGCGCGGCCCGGTGCACCTTGCGTCTCCGGGAGATTGTCATAAGCAAATTGAAAATCTGCTTCTATTTTGGGCCACAAATCGGTATCATTCTTGACTAATTCAATGCCTTTCGAATAGTCTACCGATTCATCAATATAAGGGGTGTTGTTGAAATGTTTCTTCAACTCAAAATAATAATGCGCGCGCAAGAATTTTGCTTCGGCCTCTATTCTGGTCTTATCTGCAGCCGTAACAGTAGCCTGTGCATCAGGAAGTATACGAAGCAGTGCATTCACCCGCGCAATACCTTCATAGGTTGCCTGGTATTTCGCGAGTATTGACGTGTTCCCAGTCTGAGGATGATAGGCTTGTATTTCGTTTACCTGGGCCTGGTCCCCTGAGTTGGTGCCCTTGTTTGCTTCGCCACCTAAAACGCTGCCCCAGAACCAATTGGTGGAGCCACCATAAAAGCCATCCGCTCCTACGGAACGACCCGTGAGCATACTGTACGCTGCGATCAAACTACCCTCCAAGCCAGCTTTGGACGTCAATTGAGCATTTGTTATCGAGCCAGTAGGCTTCACGTTCAGAAAGTTATCCTTACAGGAAACCGTGCACACGACTGTCGCTAGCAGCGTGATCAATAATTTTTTTGTAATTCTCATATCGGTATATTTTAGAATCTCAGTTTATGTTAATTTAGAAGCCAAAACTAAGTCCGCAGGTATAGCTTCTCGTGATCGGGTAGTTACCGACATCAATACCAAAGTTAAGATCCGCATTCCCGCCTACGCTTGGATCCAAACCTTGATACTTGGAAATCGTAAACACATTGTTCGTAGAGATAAAAACTCTCAGCCGTTCCATACTAATCTTCCTGGCGATATCCGAAGGAAGGTTGTACGATAGAGTTATGTTCTGCATGCGGAAATATGAGCCGTTCTCTACATAAAATGAATTTCCATTGGCCGATTGCGTGCTGAAATTGGAAACATTTTCAAAGATCGGAATAGTAGCCCCGGTGTTGGTCG
>DATHFS010000821.1:0-2486 GCA_035317975.1 Cyclobacteriaceae bacterium
TAGTCATTCGCTTGTTGGACTCATTGGCGATGAGGGCCGATCCGCTGGGGATCAAAAAATTTCTGCCATAGCCCGCTTTCACCTTCACCACGTCATTCTTATAGCCGAGGCCCTGTACATCTTGTTTCAAAATTACTTCCATAGTCGCGTCGGGTTAAAATTACTTTAATGAATCTCCAACGTAAGGCAATAACGCCAGGTGGCGCGCCCGCTTTACAGCCTGGGTTACTTTTTTCTGGAACTTCCAGCTTGTGCCGGTAAGTCTGCGGGGAAGGATCTTACCCTGTTCGTTAATAAACTTCATTAAAAAATCGGGGTCTTTGTAATCAATGTACTTGATCCCGTTCTTTTTGAAGCGGCAGTATTTAGGTTTAATCTCTGCGCGCTTGATGGGTTCGTTCATCAGTGTCATACTGTAGCCCTCTCCTTCCGTTTAGCGTACACTTTCTTTTCTCCGCGGTTCCTGTTGAACTCGCCTTTGCGTCTGCGCACATTGTACTCCATCGCATGGCGATCCAGTACAGTGGTTAAAAAGCGCATAACTGATTCATCCCTCCTGAATTCGATTTCCAGGGTCTGAATGGTCTCGGGAGCTGCCGCAAATTCGAAGAGGTTGTAGAAACCGGTGGACTTGTTCTGGATGGGGTAAGCCATCCTCTTCAGTCCCCACTGTTCTACATTGATGATGTCGGCCTTACTTTTGGTCAACACCTTCGCGAATTTCTCGACAGTATCCTTTGCCTGGTCTTCAGACAAAACGGGATTTAAAATGAATACCGTCTCATAGTTGTTCATGTATTGATAATTGTTTTAAAAATGAGGTGCAAAGATAGGAAAAAAAACAGCCCGGCAAAGTAGCGTGGTCAGCAAAAAGATGGTTTTTTGGGTGTTTTCCTGCCAAATCCAGGGATTTGAGATCGTGGCGGACCTTTCGGAATGCGTGGGGCCAACTTATGGGAGAATCCAGGCCCTGCGCTCCCCTCCGGCTCCCCACCTACTTTGGGGTAAGAGTATACCCACAATCTGGTGAAGTCTCTTGCGACTTTTACCGGTCGTTACCCTCAGTAATGGCCTTTACATTTCACGATAGTAAAGGCAATTTGTCTCCTGCATCTTTCTTCGGGGTATAGGCTAAAAACTCCTCCATCGTAAAACTAATCAAGTTGCGCTCGTCATTCGCCTGTTGAATGGAGTGATCAAGGGATTCCATATATGCAGTATCCATCTCTTTAGCGATATGGTTACGTCCACATTCTGTTTATTGCCAATAAAATCCTTGATCTTCTTCAGGAGTTTAATATTCAATTCCGAAGGACTAACTTTTATGATGGTCTCCATGACGCTCTGTTTTAGGTGTTGCTAATTGTTTATTTTATAACAGATCAAATTTAATTAAAATCTGCCACCCTGCCTTTTCAAATACGATCCCTCTTCCGGCCATTTTCAGGACTCGGGGGAGGACAGGCAAAAGTAATATGGCTCGTTCAGAATACATACCACATTACAATTTTGTCAGGAAAATTGGACATCGAGCAATATTTATGAGTTAGCTGGAACTCGTTGTGGTTGAAGCTGTCTCGGCTTAGGTGAGGGGTGCGGGGAGCGAAATCGACGAGCTGCTATCTTACTTCTAAATTCGTTATTCAACATTCAGTATTCAACATTCGAATTTTGAAATAATGAATGATGAAAGCCGAATAATGAAGTAAGAGAGTTCCTGAATTCCAGATTATTTCACCGCGAACTGAGCCTGCCCCATAAGATACCCGTCCGTATAAATCTCAATCAAGTAATTTCCCGGCCCGTATTCCGACCCTTTTTCATACGTAAAACTCAACTTCTGGCGAGTGTTGTCGAAGAGAAGCTCCTGAACGGCCGTGTAGAATTCTTCCTTGCCGTTCACGATGAATGTCCCGGATCCCCGTACTACATCAAAAATGACCTGACCATTTTCATCGACTACCCGGATCATGATTTTCTTCCCTTCGATGGGTGCCACTTTGTTTTCGGCAATGTTGAAATCTACCTTTAAGCGAGTTAACTGCCGGGTTCTGAAAGGGGACTCGCGTTCTTTGCCTTTTGAATTGACGGCCCGGACCGCCACGTTTTCTGCTTTTAATTGCGATGCCAGGGCAACTTTGGTGGCAAGCTCGTTCTTGCTGCGGGACAATTGATTGATAGAGTCCCCCAGTTTGTTTTGTGTTGTTTTGAGGGTTCTGTTTTCCGAAAAGAGCACTTTATTTACCGACGTCAGCTTTTCAATTTCATCATCCTTGATCTTGAGCAACTCCTCGTACCCCTCCACTTTATCTTTTAGCACCCTGATTTCTTTCGCGCTCCGTACGCCATTTCTTTTCAACTGCGACTCCACTTCAGCTTTGGCCTTTTGCAATTCTGTAACGTCACCACCCAATTTTTCGATTTCGACGATCTTTTGATCCAATTCCGTCTTGATCTCGGTAAGCCGCTGCATGGTGGAAGCCAGT
>DATHFS010000822.1:0-3231 GCA_035317975.1 Cyclobacteriaceae bacterium
ACCTGAGAAACAAGATCTATACCATGTCGTAGTTTTTGGCAGTACGATATAACCAGACCGTGAGTACGGTAATGGCGCTGTTTTGGCTCCTCGTCTATGTGTTCGTCAACCTTACCTCGATCATTTACCTCGGTGCGCTGGCGGTGTCCTCGATCTCAGGGATTTCATTTGGAGCGTGCGTAGCAGGACTTGCTCTGTTTTCCATTGTCGTTACGTTGGGCGGTATGAAAGTGATTGGGTACACCGATGTGTTTCAGGTATTCGTTTTGATTATGGGCGGATTGATGACTACCTACCTGGCGCTGACGATGGTGTCGGAACATTTTGGTTATGGCGAAGATGTCTGGAAAGGGCTGATGTTGATAAAGGCCAAAGCCCCGACTCACTTTCATATGATTTTTGACAGGCAGAATCTCTATTACCAGGACCTTCCGGGTTTGTCGGTGTTGCTGGGGGGATTGTGGATCAACAACCTGAATTACTGGGGATGCAATCAATACATCGTTCAGCGTGCCCTGGGGGCCGACCTGAAGACGGCCAGGTACGGTATTCTGTTTGCAGCCTTTTTGAAATTGCTCGTCCCTGTCATTGCCGTCCTTCCGGGCATTGCTGCTTATGTCTTGTACCAAAATGGAATGTTTCAATCGGAAATGATCGACGCAGCCGGCACGGTTAAACCCGACCATGCCTATCCTACCTTGTTGAACCTTTTGCCGTCGGGCCTGAAGGGGTTGGCGTTTGCTGCACTGACGGCCGCGATCGTCGCTTCGCTGGCGGGAAAAGCCAACAGCATTTCCACCATCTTTTCACTGGATATTTATAAAAAATTCTTCAATAAGGAGGCCACTGAAAATGAATTAGTTCGGACCGGCCGGTGGGCGGTGGTGATCGCCATGGTATTGGCTTGCCTGGTTGCGCCGGCATTGAGAACACTCGATCAGGCCTATCAGTTTATTCAGGAATATGTAGGATTTATTTCGCCCGGCGTGCTCGCCATTTTCCTGCTGGGCTTCCTTTGGAAACGGACCACCTCTGCGGCGGCCTTAGCAGCCGCCCTACTCACCATTCCATTGTCGACGGTCCTGAAATTCCTGCCGCGCTGGACCAGTGGCGCATTCCCGGACTACCCTTTCCTCGACCGTATGTCCATTGTCTTTGTTGCGCTGGTAGGGATGATGGTTATTATGAGTTTATTAAGGAGGGACCCGAAGACGCAGGGGCAGGTTTTCGTGATCGATCCCTCTTCCTTCCGGTGTTCCCCCGCGTTTGTGGCAGGGTCTGTTTTAATTATAGGGATCTTAACGGCCTTGTACACTGTGTTTTGGTGAGTCTTTTTTCTTATTTTTGAACTGATTTTCGTAATTTCATTCAAAATTTCAGCCCTTATGCGCGACGCATCGACATTTTCGAAAGAAGAAGCCAACCCTCTTAAAAGTATGGAGGAATGGGAAGAGGACGTCCTGGAACGTTATCCGACACCCAATGAACCTGCCAAGGCCAAGGACGCTTTTCGAAATTATGAAACTCCCGTGCGCGATACGGTAAAGAACTTTTACCGGTTGAACCATACTTATCAGTCCTACGATTTCGTGCAGGAGAAGAGGAAGGACTTCCTGAAGTTCAATCGCAAGGCCCTGCCGGTTTGGGAGGCGATGGAGTTTTTGAACACCCTCGTTGATGATTCCGATCCGGATATTGAACTGGACCAATTGCAGCATCTCCTTCAGACGGCCGAATCCATTCGCGCCAATGGAGAACCGGATTGGTTTGTGCTGACCGGCTTTATTCACGATATGGGCAAAGTGTTGTGCCTTTTCGGCGAACCTCAGTGGGCGGTTGTCGGCGACACATTCCCGGTAGGCTGTCAGTTTTCCGATAAGGTGGTCTATCCTGAATTTTTTGCGTTAAACCCGGATTTCAATAACAAACAATACAATACACCCCACGGAATTTACACGCCCGGTTGTGGGTTGAAGAACGTGACCATGTCATGGGGCCATGATGAATACCTGTATAATATCACAAAAGATTATTTGCCGGAGCCGGCGTTGTACATGATCCGGTATCACTCTTTTTACGCCCAGCACCGTGAAAACGCTTACGATCACCTGCTGGATGATCACGACCGCGAGATGTTTGATTGGGTCAGAAAATTCAATCCCTACGATTTGTATTCCAAGAATCCGGTTCCTCCGGATGTAAAAAAATTACGGCCGTATTATGAAGCCCTGATTGCGAAATACCTGCCAGCAACCGTGCGGTTGTAGTTGACTTAAAATTTAGGATTTAAGATTTAAAATTGGGGTGGAACGATCATGAAGGGGCCTTACTTACTTCTCAATTCATTATTCGTCATTCAACATTCAAAATTCGAATTCAGAATATGGTGGTTGTAGCGGTGCGATGTTCGGCTTGCTATCGTTTCTCGCAATCCATTGGGATGATATATTGGTAACCAGCCTACAGCCTCGTCTAAAGTCCCATAAGGAACTCTGCAAAGAGTGTGCAACACCGAACAATTTCACTATCTCTCAACCTACCTCATACTATTGTTTACCGATATTTCGTCCCTCCGGGACTCTACTTCATTATTCTAAATTCCCTGGTCAATATGCAAAATTCGAATTTTTAATATTGAACGGGGAATTTAGAATGACGAAGGGGGATGCCTTGTGGGTCCCCAGGCCTGAAAGGCTGAAAGCAACAGCGAAGGGTGAAGCCCTTCGTTAATGGGGTTGAATGTTACCTAGCCCTGAAGGGGCGAAATAGACCCATGCTCGAGTTTTATTACGCCCTTTCAGGGCTTAATTCGAATTTTGTCCTGGACACAGGGCTTCGCCCTGTGCTGTTATCTTTCGGCCTTTCAGGCCTTTCGCCCAAAACCTCGCACCGGGGGCCTCGCTCTTGTTTGGTGTGTGAAGCATGAGTGCAGGAACACCAATAGACCGCGCACGCCGGCTTCTTGTCGGTGATCCCCGCGCATGCCAACCCACAAACACCTACAAGGGCGGGAGCACTATTCATCCAAATTTGTTAGGAAAACCGTACTCTTGACATTTTCATGAAGCTTTCCGCATTGCGTATTTTTAGCATTCTCCAGCTAAAAAGTAATGAACAGAAAATTAGTAATTCCTGACGAGGTGGTCATGAACAAGATCTACTTGATCAGGGGCCAAAAGGTGATGATCGATAGTGATCTCGCTGAACTTTATAATGTAGGGACTAAAGTCT
>DATHFS010000823.1:0-4464 GCA_035317975.1 Cyclobacteriaceae bacterium
GAATTTTGACGTCACCGACGGAATACAGTCCAATGAATTTAAATGGAACGCACGCTGGAAAAGCCGGTCCGGCAGATTGTATTTTGGAGGAAACAATGGATTCAATGAATTTTTTCCGGATAGTATAAAAGAAAAACCATATGCCCCGCCGATCGTTCTGACTGATTTTAAGTTGTTCAATAAATCGGTCCGTATCGGAGATCGTACTTCAGGAGAGCCCATACTGAAAGCGGATATTACAGAATCACGTGAGATAACCCTTCCCTATGATCAATCTGTAATTTCGTTTGACTTTGCTTCTCTCAACTATATCAGTCCGGAAAAAAAGGAATATCAGTATAGGATGGAAGGATTTGATAAGGACTGGAATAACGTTGGAACCAGGCATACGGCCACCTATACTAATCTGGATCCCGGAGAATATACTTTCAGCGCCAGAGGCATGGACAGCAATGGGGAATGGTCAAAGAAGGTAGTATCGCTGCAACTGAACATCATACCGCCATTTTGGCAAACGGGGAAGTTCAGAGGCCTGTCTATTTTTCTGATCATTGGAAGTGCCTTTGCTGTTTACACGATTCGGATGAGAAGAATCCAGGTGCAAAGAATGTCCCTTGAAAGACAAGTAAAAGAGCGGACCGAAGAGGTGGTCCGGCAAAAAAACGACCTCCTTACCCAATCGGAATACTTGCAGAATGCGAATGATACACTGGTTACTCAACGGGCCGAGATCGTGTGCCAGCGTGAAGAAGCAGAAAAGGCCAAAACCGAAGCAGAGCAGGCCAACAAGGCCAAAAGTGTTTTTCTGGCCACGATGAGTCACGAGATCCGCACACCCATGAACGGGATCATCGGCATGTCTTCGCTCTTGAGTGAAACCAAGTTGACCCATGAGCAGCAGGAATACACTGAAACGATCCAAAACTGCGGAGAGGGCCTGCTGGGCGTCATCAATGATATCCTCGACTTTTCAAAGATCGAGTCGGGTAAAATGGAATTGGAAAATAAGGATTTTGATCTGCGCGGATGTATCGAGGATGTGCTGGACGTGTTTGGGAGCAAGGCATCACAAGCCGGGCTGGACCTGGTTTACCAGTTGGACTATAATGTTCCCCAGCAAATTATTGGCGATAGCTTACGGCTAAGACAAATACTGATCAACCTGGTAGGCAATTCAGTCAAGTTTACTCATCACGGCGAGGTCGTTGTGGGTGTCCACCTTATCAAGACATATAAGAATTTGTGCACACTGGGATTTGAAGTTCGCGACACAGGCATCGGCATTCCGGAAGATAAGGTAGCGGGTTTATTTAAGGCATTTTCACAAGTCGATTCTTCCACCACGCGCAAGTACGGAGGCACCGGGCTGGGATTGGTCATCAGTGAAAAATTAGTAGGTCTCATGGGTGGTTCTATTTCAGTAGAAAGCCGGCAGGGCAAGGGGACCACATTTCATTTTACCATCACGGCCGGCGTCAGCGTAAAATCCATTCCAACGTACGTGACGTCCAGCATGACCGGTCTGGAGGGGAAGAAGGTCCTTGTCATCGATGACAATTCCACCAACCGCACCATATTAAAAAATCAATTGGAAAACTGGAAACTGGTTGCTGTTCTTGCACACTCCGCGAAAGAAGCGTTGGAGATACTATCTCCCGACTCTCCGAAGGAGTCCGGAATTCACACCGGTTTCGACCTTGTTCTTACCGACATGGAGATGCCGGACATGGATGGCATTCAATTGGCGCAAGCTATAAAGCTATCCTATCCTGCCTTACCGGTAATTTTATTGAGTTCAATAGGCGATGAGCGGGCAAGGACTTATTCGGATTTGTTTTCATCGGTCCTGACCAAACCCGTCAAGCAAAACATGCTGCGTCAGAACATTCTTAATTGTCTCCGGAAGCAAGATAAACCGGTGTTGGATGAAAAGCCGGCCACACAGTTACTTCCGGCCGATTTTTCGAAACACTATCCTTTGCGCATCCTTATCGCGGAAGACAATGCAGTCAATCAAAAGCTTACCGAGCGCGTCCTGAACAAGTTGGGATACAAACCGGAGATCGCAGACAACGGCCTGGAAGCCCTGCAGGCGGTGACGCAAAAATCATTTGATTTGATTTTAATGGACGTGCAAATGCCTGAAATGGATGGCCTGGAAGCGACCCGAAAAATCCGGCTCCGCGCGGGAGATCAACCGGTCATCATCGCCATGACAGCCAACGCCATGCAAGGCGACCGGGAAGAATGCATGACCGCAGGTATGGATGACTATATCTCCAAGCCGGTAAAGATTGAGATCCTGGTAAACCTGTTCGAAAAGTGGGCTTTGGAAGTCAAAGAGAAACGACAGAGTATACAATAACATTGAATGCGCTCCCTGAACCTGGTCCTTCCTCATCAGAATAGATCCCTTGCCCGGATCTCCCGTTGTTTTATTCCGGTATTTCTGGTCGTTATTTCAGTTCCTGCATTCACCCAACAACAAAATTTAAAATTCGAACATCTGGGCACACACCAGGGCTTGTCGCACAGTAATACCATTTGCATGTTTCAGGACAGCCGCGGGTTTATGTGGTTTGGTACGCGTGACGGCCTGAATAAATATGACGGTTATTCGTTCACTGTTTACCGGAATAAAGATGGTGATAAACATAGTATTGGCAGTAATAACATTAATGACATAGTGGAAGATTCAAACGGCATGCTGTGGATAGCAACCTGGGGGGGACTAAGTAAGTATAACCGGGAAAGTGAGAAATTTACGCAGTACCGGCATGATAAAAACAATACCGCTACAATTTCAAGCGACAAGGTCAACCGTGTTTTGATGGATAGCAACGGAATTTTATGGATCGGGACAGACGACGGTGGTTTAGATAGCTATGATGAAAAAAGCAATACGTTCTCTCATCACCTTGATGACCACATCGATCTGAAAAGCCCCGGCCTGGGCTCCGTAAGGGATCTCTACGAGGATAGCCACCATACTCTCTGGCTGGCAACAAGGGAAGGACTAAATCTATTTAACAGGAAAAGTAAAACGTTCACCCGGTTTAATCATGATGAAAAAGACCCGGCTTCCTTAAGCTCAAATGTGGTCGAGGTAATTTTCGAGGACCGTCAACACAAACTCTGGATTGGCACGCGGGGAGGAGGACTCAATTTATTCAATCCCGCAACAAAGGAGTTCCAAAAGTTCAGGAAGGATAGCCGGAACAGCAACAGCCTTACGCATGATTTCGTTTTGGCCATAAATGAAGATGACCGGGGAAACCTGTGGATCGGAACAGAGAATGGCGGGCTGAGCATCTTCAACCGACGCGCCGCTAGCTTTGAAAATTACCAGTATGACGAAAATGACCCTGATGGCTTAAGCAACAATTCAGTTTGGGCTATTTACAAAGACAAGCACCAGGATATGTGGGTCAGCACCTATTCAGGAGACGTAAATCTTTGGAGGCGGGATGGCAATAAATTCACCCATTACAGGCATCATTCATCCAAAAACAGTTTGAGTCACAATAAGGTCTTAAGCATCTATGAGGATTCAAAAGACAATCTCTGGATTGGCACGGACGGAGGTGGCTTAAACCTCCTTGATCGGAAGACAGGTAACTTTACCCGCTACCGGCATGAAGAGAATAACCCGCACACGATCGGCGGTAATTTTGTTCTCAATATAGTGGAGGACAGCCGTGGTAATTTGTGGATCGGTACATGGGGTGATGGACTTACCGTGTTTAACCGTGCAAAAAACACTTACAAACAGTATAAGAATGATCCGAAAAATCCGCATAGCGTAAGCAGCAATAACGCGTGGACGATCTTTGAAGACAGTGACAAGAACATCTGGGTAGGTACGTATTTTGGTGGCCTTAATTTGTACGAACGCAGCAGTGATTCCTTTGTCCATTTCGGGCATGTTGAAAATGATCCCGGCAGCATCAGCAGTAATTTAATACTTTCGGTTTTCGAAGACAGAATGCATAACCTTTGGATTGGAACAGACGGGGGAGGGCTAAACCTTTTCAACAAAAAGACAAAGCGTTTTACCAGCTTCCAGCACGAAGTGGGTGAAAATAGCATCAGTAATAATAGCGTTGGGGACATTCGCGAAGACGCCACCGGAAATCTCTGGATTGGAACCTCCTCCGGGTTAAATTATTTTGACATAAAAAGTCAGGTGTTTACAGCGTTTCGCACCGACGACGGTCTGCCCAATGATGCCATTTTTGGAATACTGGAAGATAACCGGGGCAACTTGTGGATCGGCACCAACAAAGGATTGTCCCGGTTCAACCCCTCGACCCGGAGTTTTAAGAATTTTGACGTCACCGACGGAATACAGTCCAATGAATTTAAATGGAACGCACGCTGGAAAAGCCGGTCCGGCAGATTGTATTTTGGAGGAAACAATGGATTCAATGAATTTTTTCCGGATAGTATAAAAGAAAAACCATA
>DATHFS010000824.1:0-2308 GCA_035317975.1 Cyclobacteriaceae bacterium
ATCTTATCCCGCAACGTGTACCGGCTGCGGAAGAAGGCCCCGAATTTTTTTACCCGGGCGCCGTTGAGCAACCGTCGAAACCAAAACTGGATAACTTCACGTGCAAAACGATAGGAACTCGGCTTGAAGTTTCCGGCGATCTCGTTAGCATAGCGGAGGACGATCAGCCGGAGAATTTCTTCTTCTTTCTTTCCGGCCTCTTCCGGGGTCCGGGCGCTCAACTCCACCAGTTCTTTTTTGATTTTGGCCCAGAATTTATTCTCATCCGGTGGGTCGGCCCGCCACCGGTTTCGCTTCATCCTGTTTTGCTCGCGGTGAACCGTTGCCTCCAGTTCCTCTATGAGGCGTTTGCGGGATGGACGCAATTCAAGGATCCGTTCGATCGCCTTTTGCGAGACTTCTTCGATGAACTCTTTCCGGTTCTTGCTGAGCAGATAAACAGGCCATTCTGAAATCCCCTCGTGGATAGGCTTGTAGGGCTTATTCTTATTTTTCTTTTCTTCTATTTCCATTCACCATAGACCAAATGTGATCAAAGTTAACCGCAACGGGGTCAATAGCAAAATGCTTTAGGGAACCATCAAATTTCGTCTGTCGCCTCCGAAAGACTCCTGGACATGTCTGCAAACCGGGCCATTGCTTGCTGGATAAAATCGTCATTCACGATTTTTTTCAGGTCCGCTTCCGAACTGAGGTCGTACTCGTCAATCTTAAATGTTTGCTCAAATGGACCGGCTTCCAGCTTTACCAGGTATTTATTGTTCCAATGAAAGATAGAGATCTTGCATTCCGGATGTAAAATTTCTCCCACCACTCGCATGGACGTGAAATTCCATAATTTGGTCAATATTATCACGCGATCTTCGTTATCTTTTTTGCGTTCTATAGCGGCAGTTGATTAGATCAAGTGCGGAAATTTAAAGGGTTGAGTTTATGTTGTATTTTTAAGTGATTTAGCATCATGCGTCGACGGGTATTCAGACTCTTCTTGTTGATCTGCCTTTCTGCGGGCGGAAGCATTCTGTGTATTCAAGAGGCAAATGCCACCCACCTGCGGGCAGGTCAGATTACAATCAGAAGAAAGAGCTGTAGCAGCCTCGATTTTATCATTACGATTACGGTGTACACCAACACCAATACACCCATCCGGTTTAGCAATCAGGGTTCCGGCGAGCTGGATTTTGGCGATGGCAGCCCTATTCACAACCCTCCACAGATCGATAATAGTCCGGTTCCCGGGTTTGGGTCTGAATTTGGAACCGTTAGCTACTCCGTTGAACATACGTTTCCTGGTCCGGGGCTATATACGATCAGTTACTTTGAGCATAACCGCAATGCAGGGATATTGAACATGTTCAATTCCGTGGAGACGCCCTTCTTCGTTCAAACGGAGATCAACATCGACCCTTTTTTGGGATGCGATAACAGTCCCCTCTTGCTGGTCCCCCCGATCGACAAGGCTTGCACCGGCGCCGCGTGGTATCACAACCCCGGAGCCTACGACCCGGATGGTGACAGTCTTTCTTTTGAAATGACCATACCCAAGCAGGATGTGGGCCGGGATGTGGACGCCTACCGTCCTCCGAACACGCAAGAGTTTTATGCCGGGCTTGATTACAACCATGGGCGGGAGGATCAAAGCGGACCGCCGACTTTTAGTATCAATTCGGTCACGGGGACAATCATCTGGGACGCGCCCGGCGCTGCCGGCGAGTATAATATTGCTTTTCTGGTCAAGGAATGGCGCAAGATCGGCGGCGTGTGGATTCAGCTCGGATACGTTACCCGCGACATGCAGATCACCGTGGAAGATTGCAAGAACCGCCGGCCGGAGCTGAAAGTGCCGGCAGACATCTGTGTGGAGGCAGGCACTGTTATCAGCGAGAAAATATTCGGTACAGACCCTGACTTCGACAGCGTGAAGATCGAGGCGTTTTCAGAAGTATTCAGCATCAATCCTTCGCCGGCTTCGTATTCGCCCAACCCTGCTACCTACCAGCCGACATTACCGTCGGCAGATGCGCAATTGACTTTTACCTGGGCCACGCAGTGCGAACATATAAAGGAGCAACCGTACCAGGTCGTGTTTAAGATCACCGATGACCCGCCTCCGGGTTCGGGGGCCAGTCTGGTGCAGTTCAAGACATGGAATATCCGTGTAGTAGGACCGGCGCCGAAATGGAAAAGTGCACAAGTTAACCTTGGTCTTCGCCAGGCGAGCCTGAAGTGGGAAAGTTATGTCTGCACCAATGCGGAGATCATTCAGGTATGGCGGCGGATCGACAGTTTTCCGTTCGACCCCCCGATG
>DATHFS010000825.1:0-2003 GCA_035317975.1 Cyclobacteriaceae bacterium
ACTACTTTACCGCGACTCAACTTACCCTTCTCACACAGCCGAATCCTCCTTTAGAGGAGTTAGCGACGACGCTCAAAAATGATTTCGACGCCCTGGTTGAATTTGACCGGCAAAATGAATCCCTTACCCCGGATGAAAAAAATATTATTAAAAAGCTTTTTCAATCTGCCGGAACGTGGGACTACGCTCAACTGGAAGGACTCTTTTTGAACAGTTGGTACCTGGCCTGGATTGAACACACCGAAACTAAACACCCGGTCCTGAGCATTGTTTCTTCGGGAAAACTTCAGCTACTGGAATTAGAGCTACGGGAGCAAATTGCGTTGAAACAACAACTGAGTAATGAAATCCTGCTCCTGCGGGCGCGCGAGGCCGTGACGGATAACCTTGAGTTCAACCGGCTGAATAACCTTGTTACGTACCGTGATCTTCTCCACCAGGTGACGAAGAAGAAAAAGATCTGGCCCCTTCGAAAAGTAGTGAGCGAATTTGATGACGAAATTTTCCGGTTAGTTCCCTGCTGGCTGGTCTCGCCCGAATCCGTTTCCACCATTTTCCCAATGAAAGAGATGTTTGACCTCGTTATTTTTGATGAGGCCTCACAATGTTTTGCTGAGCGCGGGATTCCGGCCATGTACCGGGCAAAGCAAGTGGTTGTCGCCGGCGACGATCAGCAACTCCGTCCAAGCGACCTCTACCAGGCCCGGTGGCAGGAGGAAGAACCCGATCACCCTGACCTGGAAATTGACTCCCTGCTCGAACTCTCCGCACGCTATTTATTAAGTGTCGATTTGCGAAGTCATTACCGCAGCCAGTCGCTGGCACTAATCGATTTCTCGAATCAGCATTTTTATCAGGGGCGCCTGCAATTGCTACCTGACCGGAATGCCGCCAACCGCGCTGAACCCCCGATCGAATACATCAAACTATCCGGAACATGGACTGACCATACCAACCTGGCTGAAGCGGAGAAAATCGTCGAACTGGTGATGGGGTTGATTCGCGACCATCCCCGGAAATCCGTAGGCATCGTAACATTTAACGCGTTGCAACAAAACCTCATCTATGATCTCCTCGAAGAAGCATCACTGGCGATGGGACGTATCCTCCCGGAGAGCCTCTTTATTAAGAACATCGAGAATGTACAAGGCGACGAAAAGGACATCATTATTTTTTCCATCGCCTACGCCCCGGATAAAAAAGGAAAACTGTCAGTCCAATTTGGCAGCTTGAATCAGCAAGGCGGAGAGAACAGGCTCAATGTAGCCATCACCCGGGCACGCGAAAAAATAATAGTCGTGACCAGCATTTTGCCCGACGAACTTCATGTAGAGGACACGGCTCACCGCGGGCCGAAGCTTCTGAAAGCGTATCTTCAATATGCTCACAACGTATCGCAACACAACTTTAAGCCCTTTGTTTCTTCGGAAACCACGCACTCGTTAGAGTGGTATTTAAAGAGAAAGATCAAAGCGTTGGGCCAAAGCAAATTCACCTCGGCTTCCATCGAAGTGAACCACTTCCCATTTGCCGATGTCACCGTGCTTCAAAATGACCAATATGCAGGGATCATTCTGACCGATGATGAGAATTATTTCAAAAGCCTTTCCGCAAAAGAACGACATGCAACGTTGCCCGAGTTGCTCGAACAAAAAAACTGGAAGTACCTGAGTCAATATAGCCGCCACTACTGGCAGGACGCGGAGAAGTTTATTAATGAGGTAGGGAAGTTTGTTACGCCGTGATCTCATCCAAGCCCTCTCCTGAAGGAGAGGAAGTTTGTGCCCCCTCACTTGTTCGAGGCTGATTAAAGAATAGTTTTAACCCATCGATGAGTTTCCGCGTGGCCCTATGTTTAAAATCCTTAGATTTCCCTTTCAATTCACCGCCATGAAGAACATTTTTCTCCTATTCTTTTTGTCGATTACCTTTTCAACCCTGGCACAAACCGAGGCCACTACGGTAAAGAAAGCCCCGGAAGTAAAAGAAGGCATCGGCCCTTT
>DATHFS010000826.1:0-3104 GCA_035317975.1 Cyclobacteriaceae bacterium
TCTGCGAGCGAGGGTAAGGTGAGGGAGTTGGGTTGCATTGGACGAAGATAAGGAAAAATCGGTGATCGGTGATCGGTAAGCGGTGATCGGTGGTTTCTTCCAAATTATTAATCAATACCACTCAATTGTTGAAAACTTGAATCGAAGAATCTCCCCCTTCGTCGCAGGCTCCCCTCTCCGTCGGAAGCTCCCCTCTCCGTCTCGGAGAGGGGCGGGGGGTGAGGTTTTCAATCCACATTCCCCACAACAACAAATTTATTCTCCAGAACATTCAACCCGATCAGGTTTCCCAATCCCTCGCGTTGTTTGTACACGCATCCACCATCAATGTTAATGACCTTTCTGCCGTCTTGTGCGAGGATCGAGCCTAATTGCGTTGGGGTATGACCATGAATGATAATACGATTACCGAGTACCTGGTCGTCGATCTCAAAACCCCTGATCCAAAGCATGGACTCCTTATCCGCGAATGGATCGGCGCTATTAAAGTTGAGTCCTGCATGGACAAAAATATACCGCTCTGCCGTCAGATAGAATTCGGTCTTCTCAAAAAACGCTTTATACTCCCGAGCGAAATCGTCGTACGAATCGGCTTCAAAACTTCTGAGGGTGCTGTCGCCGCCATTGGCCATCCAGAGTCGGAACATTTCGTTACTTTCCCCCGAATCCATCATGATCTGTTCGTGATTGCCCCGCAGGGTGTGAAGGGTAAAGCCCTTTGCCCGCAGCTCCAGGATAAGGTCAATGACCCCTTTGCTGTCATTTCCACGATCGATGTAGTCCCCAATACAATAGAGGACGTCCGATTTTTGCAGGTTGATCTCGTCCAGCACCATTTTGCGAAATGTCTTGCTGCACCCGTGTACGTCGCCGATAGCGAATATCCTGCTCATTTTTATTTTATTTTTGAAATCCCTGCAAAATTAAAGTAGTGCCAGACATAATCCGTCACGATTCACAAATATTAATCTGAGATCCCTCGTACGCCCCCGAAGAATCACCGCAGACGCGGAGGCGCAAAGATCAAAAAAAGAATGGGGGCTGACTAAAAAAAGGTATTGTTTGAAAGGTCAAACCAAATTACCTCTTGCGTCTGCGCCTACTTTGCGCCTCTCCGCCTCCGCGGTTTAAAAATCATCGCACCAGATTGACCCAGCCCCGGCTGTTCTGATTTTGGAGAGCCGGATCCATCGTATTAAAATTGATGTCCGCCTTATAAAAATAAATTCCAGCCGGGAGTTCCCTGCCGCTGGAATCCCGTCCCGACCATTCGGATGAAAATTGTTGCGACGCCGTGTTGATCAAGTAAACTTCTTCTCCCCATCGGTTAAAAATCGTCAGATCGATGGACTTCACAAAACGGGGGCAGGTAACGGGATCGGTTTTTTGATTCGAAGTTTTGATGATTCCGGGAAAAGAGTCGTTAATACCGTCGTCGTTATCCGGAGTAAAAATATTAGGAATAAATACATGCGGACAATTGGATGGGTGTCGCCGTGTTCGTGTAAATTGTTAAGGTAATCTCATACTTGAGCGAGCCGCATTGTAATTGCCGCACGGTGATTTCTCCGCCGCGAAGGTGCGTAGCCATGGAGAGGAATGGGAGACAAATGAAAAAGAATAAACCGATCGTTATCCTTCGCATAATCAGAAACGTCGTAAGATAATAAAAACGACACCCGGTCAGATTAATTATCTGTTACCATGCCAATCTTTTTCTGAATTACCTGCTTGTCGGTCCGTGTCTTAGCCAGAAACAGGGCTTTTTCAAAAGTGGACTTTGACTTTTCATTATCGATCCCCCTGTAGAGCTCTCCCAGCAGAGCATAGTAATAGTGATTGTCGGTTAACTTCAGCTTTTCAGCCTCCCGGATGGCGGCTTCCTTACCACTTACCTTTGAAAGCGCAAATGTCCTGTTGAGCGCCGCTATGGGAGAGTATTCCGTTATTAATAATTGATTATAAAGTTGTAAAATAGCTTCCCATTTTTCTTTCGTGTCGGCCTTGATCGTATGCCAATAGGCAATACTTGCCTCCAGATGATATTTTGACAGTTTGCTCCCCTGCGAAGCCTGATGAAGAAAATAGCCGCCTTTTGCAATCAATTCATTGTCCCAGAGCGTTTCATCCTGATCCTCATATAAAATGATTTCGCCATTTTCATTCTTTCTGGCTTTAAAACGAGAGGAGTGAAAGCACATTAAAGAAAACAAAGCGTTTACAATGGGTTGATTGGTTTGCTCTCTTTCAATGAGCAAATGAGTTAATCTCATGGCCTCGGAACAAAGATCTTCCCGCAATACGGTGTCCTGGCTTTCAGAATAGTAGCCTTCGTTGAAGAGTAGATAGAGGGTGGTGAGAACGGTTTCCAATCGCTTGTTGATCTCCGCTTCGCCCGGAAATTCAATTTGTACTTTCTCCATTCGCAATTTTTCCTTCGCCCTGAAAAGCCGTTTGTTGATGGTTTCTTTGTTTGATAAAAAGGCGTTTGCAATTTCATCAATACCAAATCCGCAAAGAATGCGAAGCGATAAACCGATTTGGGCCTCCGTTGAAATTGAGGGGTGACAAAGGGCAAATAACATTTGTAATTGACTGTCCGTACTATTTTGGTTGGACAAGTCAATTTCGGTTTCCTGAATTTCCGATGCCGTTTGTTTTATCTGGCTGGCGACCTTGTCCGCAAAAATATGGTTCCGGTTGATGTGATTCTTAGCTTTATTTTTTGCAACTGAATAGAGCCAGGCAGTTGGGTTTTCCGGAATCCCCTTATAGGTCCACGTTTCAACCGCCAGTAGAAACGTGTCGCTGGCAATGTCTTCTGCAATCTCAATGTGGGCAATACCCAAATGTTTACAGAGTACAGTCGTTATTTTTCTGAATTCAGTCCTGAATAAATGGGGTATTAATTCCTGCTGCTCCATAAATGAAAAATGCCTCTGTAAAGATACAGAGGCGTCTATCGCTTTCAATGAACTCCATCTCCTTTTGCGATTTTCCGCACTTCCATACTATTGCCCTCTCCCTGCAAAACAGGGCAGCCTTTTGCAAACTCGACCGCTTCATCAACGGAATTAGCTTTGACAATAATGTATCCCCCGATT
>DATHFS010000827.1:0-2262 GCA_035317975.1 Cyclobacteriaceae bacterium
CGCAAATAATAAACAATTGAATCAGATTTGTTCTGGGAAAACCCATGAACACTCATAAATAATAAAAGAGCAAATCCGCCTGCTTTTGATTTAAACATCTAAATACCGGTTTCCTTAACGGTTCAATTCTTATAGGTTCGCCGCCTCAATTTCCTGAGATTATTTGTACCAGAAAACTCAAGTTCAGATCTAGCTGCACACTTTCCCTCAATGCCTAATTTGAATTCGTTGCGCATAATTTTCTTTGCCATCGTCCAGTTTACCCAACAATACCGACATAATTTTTAAATTTTGGCGAGTCCATATTCTGATTGTTTAGGTGTAAACGAAATTTCCCAAAAACGAAGAAAATCTTCAATTCGCTCATGGTCAATGACACAAGTGGTAAGCCTTAATGATTGAAATTATCAAAACCGAATACCTATTTCATAAACGACCTTTTTTCTGGAATCAGGGCATTCGTAAACTTTACCTTGCTCCCCGAAATCCAATTTCATAGCTTAGGCTGGTCATACGCATTACATTCTACTTTTTCCACCATGATCGAGCTTTTGGTAAACAATAAAAAATATTCGGTTGAGGCCGATCCGGATGAAAGCCTGCTGAACGTCTTGCGCAACCACCTTGACCTTACCGGCAGTAAGTATGGATGCGGAGAAGGAGCGTGCGGAGCGTGTACCGTTCTGATCGACGGTTCGTCTGTACGGTCGTGTATCACTCCTGCAAAGAATGCCGTTGGAAAAGCAATTACTACGATAGAAGGACTTGCTGAAAACGATAATCTCCACCCAGTTCAAAAGGCCTTTCTCAAGGTGGATGTTTTTCAATGCGCCTATTGCGCGTCGGGCATGATCATGTCTGCCGTATCCCTGCTTGAAAAAAGACCGAAGCCCACCGAACAGGAAATCCAGATTGCCATGCAGGGTAACATCTGCCGGTGCGGAACCTATCCGCGAATTGTTAAAGCCATCCGGGAAGCAGCCAATGTCTGAAGAAATGAAAAAATCAAATCAAGACGATTTTCCCGCCACTGAACAATATGAACTTCAGGAAGGACCGCCCTATCAGTTTAGCATGAACAGGCGTACGTTCTTCAGCGCTTTGGGCAGCGGCGTAGCCATCGCCTTTACGATAAGCAATAGCCTGGGTGCTGCGCTAACGGACGGTCCGGTACCGGAAAGTCAACTTGGAGCCTGGATCCATATCGGAGAAAATGGGAAGGTCACCATTTACACCGGGAAGGCAGAGGTAGGACAAAACATAAGAACATCGCTCGCACAAATCGTGGCTGAGGAATTGAACGTTCCAATGGATGCGATCGAAATGGTCATGGGCGACACGGACCTCACACCCTATGACATGGGAACGTTTGGCAGCCGGTCCATCCCTTATATGGGACCACAGTTGCGCAAAGCAGCCGCCACAGCCCGCGAACTCCTCATCGATATGGGTGCGGAAGAATGGAAGGCCGACCGGTCGGAATTGTTTATTGAGATGGGCGTGCTGAAAAACCGCAAAACACAGCAAGCCCTCAACATCGGGCAACTGACGAAAGGGAAAGAATTAGTAAAGCCGGTCAATGATAAGGTGGCCGTTACGCCCGTTGAGCAATGGAAGATCGCAGGCACCTCCGTTGCAAAAGTAAATGGAGAATCATTCGTAACGGGCAAACATAAATATGTGTCGGACATGAAGTTGCCGGGCATGTTGTATGGAAAGGTTTTGCGACCACCTGCCTATGGAGCGACGTTGGTCTCGGTTGACCTGACCGCTGCTAAAAGTATGAAAGGAGTTACGGCCGTCCACGATGGTAACTTCGTTGGCGTAGCCGCTTCCGATCTGCATACCGCTTCAGAAGCACTGAAGCTGATCAAGGCTGAATGGAAGAAGGACCCTCAACCTTCGCGCAGCGAGATCTTCGAATACTTAAAAAAGAATACCGAGGGAAGCGCTAAGGACACCGATCCAACGGGGGATGTTGCCGGCGCCTATTTAAAAGCGGAGATCAAAGTGACGCAAACCTTCAAGATCGATTACATCGCCCATGCACCGCTCGAACCGCGCGCCGGTATCGCCCAATGGATCGAAGACAAGCTAACGGTTTGGACTGGCACACAACGGCCTTTCGGCGTTCAGGAGGACCTGCAGGAAATTTTTCACATTCCGAAGGAAAGTATTCGCGTGATCATGCCGGATACGGGTTCGGGGTATGGGGGAAAACACAGCGGTGAAGCGGGCATAGAAGCCGCCCGGTTGGCAAAA
>DATHFS010000828.1:0-5294 GCA_035317975.1 Cyclobacteriaceae bacterium
GTAACCTTTGCTAAACGAAGCGACAACGCCACGGTGATTATCGTCCAACTGACCGGAACGCAGGCTGGAGAAACCCATCCTGCGCACATCCATGCCAACACGGCGGTCGAGGGCGGTGGTATTTTACTTGACTTCACTCCGGTGGATGGTGCGACCGGAAAAAGTGAGACGGTAACAAAGGCATTGAATGATGGTACACCGGTTACGTACGAAGATCTGCTTGCCTTTAACGGTTATGTTAATGTTCACGCTAGCAGCAGCGATCTTGGTACCCTCATCGCACAGGGTGATATCGGGCAGAACGAGCTGACGGGCGATAGCAAAGTCTATGGGTTAAATCCGGTTTCCAATCCCGCCGTCAGTGGAACAGCCACCCTGGAGAAAAGAGTAAACGGACAAACACTGGTTAGCATTGCCCTTACGGGAACAACAGCCGGGGTAATTTCACCGGCACACTTTCATACGAATTCCGCAGCCCAGGGTGGAGGGATTGTAATTGACCTTACCTCCGTCGATGGTACTACTGGAAAGAGTCAAACCAATGTAAGCAAGTTCAACAGTGGCGCAGCCATTACCTATGATGAACTGTTGAATTACAATGGGTATCTGAATGTTCATCAAAGTGAAACCAATTTGGGGACACTCATCGCCCAGGGCGACATTGGGCAAAATGAATTAACCGGAGTAAATAAAGTCTATACATTAAATCCGGTATCTGATCCTTCCATCAGCGGTACTGCCACCTTTGCGGCACGTAAAAGCGGGTTCACGCTGATCACCCTTAGCCTGACTGGCACTACAGCCGGAGGCGATCATCCGGCCCACATTCACATGAACAATGCTTCCGCCGGAGGCGCCATTGTGCTTGATCTTGCTAATGTGAACGGTGCCACGGGAAAAAGTGTGAAAAGCGTTACCCAGTTAAATGATGGCACGGCGATAACATACGCTCAACTGATTGTCTTCAATGGTTATGTCAATGTGCATTTAAGTGCTGCCAGCCTTGGAACCTTGATTGCGCAGGGAAACATTGGCTCCAACGCTCCTTAATATAAAGGCTGTTAACTATACCGGGGATTCTCCGGTATAGTTTTTTTCTGTTATGAGAAGACTACTCTTTCATTCAATACTACCGGTTGCTGTGCTGGCGCTTTGGCAGGGATGTGTTTATCGTGCTGTGCCGGTTCCGTCCCATTGCGATCTTAACCCTGTTGTATTACAATCCGTTTCCATCGAGGATACGGATTGCGGCCTGCACGATGGCCGGGTACACGTACTTGCATCCGGGGGAACGGGCGTGTATCGCTACAAACTGGACAATGGCATTTATCAACCAGGAACTGAATTCTCCGATCTGGGCGCGGGCAGCTATACGGTAACCGCATCGGATGAAAATAATTGCTCCGATACCGTGAAGATCGTCATCAAAAATAAAAATGGAGTGAACATCGAGCTCCACACAACGGATGCCGGCTGCAAAACCGTCAATGGAAGTATTACCATAACGCCCGTGAATGGCAGAGGGCCCTGCACGTTCAAGATCAATGGCGGCCAATTTCAGTCGGGCAACACATTTGCTAACCTATCACAAGGCGACTATGCCGTCATCGCTAAGGATTCTATTGGTTGTGAAGCCAGTCAAAGTGTAACCATCAAATCCGGGATAAGTTTTGCCGGCAGCATTTCACCCATTATACAGAATTCCTGCGCCATCAATGGCTGCCACAATGGCTCCCAGTTTCCGGATTTTCGTACGTTCAAAAACATCCAGGACAATGCGGCACTCATCAAAACTCAAACCACCGGTCGAACGATGCCGTTGGATGGCAGTCTTACTCAAACCCAGATAGATGCCATAGCCTGTTGGGTTAGTGATGGCGCTCCGCAGAACTGATCAGGTTTCCCGCAGATCTCGCAGATTTGCGCGGATAATACAGGGCATCTCCAATGTGATTGATATTATCTGCGTAAATCCGCCAGATCCGGCTTCGCCGGACAGGTCTGCGGGAACCAATTCCGCATATCAAGGCGAAATGTGATTAATATTTTCTGCGTAAATCTGCGAGATCTGCGGGAAACCATTCCGCACTCATTCAAATTCCAACACCCCAAAATACCTTGGAAGATGAAAATTTGGTTTATCGTTTTCAACCGGCGACCAGGTGATCCAATGCGGATTGGAACTCTTATCAGCGCATTTATAGAAGTTGGCCCGCCATGTCACACCCTGCCCCGGACGGCTCACTGCCGATACTTTCTCAAGCACGGCAAGCGGTATTCTATATTCAAGTGTCCAGGTAGTCGGTTCTGTAATCTCAGGATCGACAAGGGATGGCATCGAATGGGCAATCTCGACCTTCTTAATATCCTCCACCTCCAGGTCCGGATTTTCCTTTTTTGGATTAACATGGTAGTGCATCAGCGCTGTCCCTCCGCAGTTCGTCTCAAGGTTAAAATACCGCTCCGGTAATTTTGTATCCGGCGAAAAAAAGAATTCGACGCAGGAGTCTTCCCATACCCGGCCATTGATCTGGTTCGCGATGCAACGCACATACCGGTCTTCTACCCTGAAGATGACATACACATTAGTGTCGTCATACATCATTTTAGCTTGCACCGCGGGCTTGAATTTGGGCATCGCCCCCATATAATTCTTCAGGTCGATGGTGTTCGCTTTTTGCCATTGCGGTTTGTCCCAATTGCCATCGATTTTCATGGTACCCTTTAGTCTGACGACGCGGTAAACCGATTCTCCTCCCTTACCTTCATCTTTTGAAAATGCACCGAGGATCAGGAGAGGGAGGATCATGACGAATGTTTTTATTGTCCTTTTCATATTCAATATTTTTTTGCCACCAAGACACTAAGTTTGCTTTTGGGTTGCAGCGATCGATCTTACGTTGCCCCAATAAATAAAATTTCTTTGTGTCTTTGTGCCTTCGTGGCAAGATAGGAGACTCTAAGTCTGTTGCAAACTATTGCAACTCCAGTTTACTCCGAATTGCCTTTTGCGACGGCATTTCCCGCTGGATCCGGTTTTTAAAATCACCGAGCCAGGGCCATAATTTCTGCTTGTTTAAATCGACGTCGACTGCAACAACAGGATTGCTATCGGTGGCTTCCTTCATCACCTCACCCGCCTGGTCGAACACGGCAGAGATCATGTCATACGTTGACGATACAAGGTAAACCTGATTCTCAATCGCACGTGCCTTGGCGAGCACGAGGTTGCCTCCTGCAATCGGCATCAAAATTACCTCGGCCCCTTGCTTCGCCAGCATCCTCGCCTGTTCTGGGTACGTAACATCCCAGCATATCATCATACCGATGCGTCCAAAATCAGTATCAAAGACCGGCAGGGCATCGCCCGGTGTAATACCTCCGTCAATCTCTTCCCTGGGCAAACTTACCTTGTGGTACGTTCCTGCCAACTTGCCACTTCGGTCGAGAAGTACCGCCGTATTATACACCGCCTCTCCTTTTCTTTCCAGGATACCAGCAACGATATATAAATTATATTTTTTTGCCAGGTTTCCAAGAAATTGAGTAGTGGGCCCTGGAACCGGTTCACTGGCTGAGACATAATTAAGTTCGGTGCCCACCAACGTTATCGCTTCGGGAAGACAAACTATGTCCGCCTTTTGCGCGCCTGCTTTGGCAACCAGTTCCGCAAATTGGTCCAGACCTTCCTGGGACGACTTGGTTCCGCGAGGCCGGTGGTGGATGGTTGCCAGTCTGACCATGCGGGTTGGAGGCGCCACCGTTTTTTGAAACGAGACCCCTCCAAAATGAACCATTCCATCTGCATCCCACCTATAGTGCAATTCCAATTTCGCTTTTTTTGCATCCTCCGGTATCTTATACACCTGCTCGACTATACTCCAGCCCTCGGTCTTTTTATCGAGGAGGGTAAGAGGATACTCCTGAAAACCGACTTGCTTTCCCGATCCATCCTGCCACACGATACTGGCCAGCACGCTGCGGTCAGGCTCCTCCACATTGGCGGCGATGAAATAAGCACGGAATTGGAAATAGTCCCCGGGTTTTACATCCATTATGGTATACCAATGTCCATCTGCATATTCTTTCCCTCCACCGGATAGCACCAGGGTAGATTTTCCGCGGAAGGTAGTCTTGTCATCAATGGACGAGACCGGCGCAATCTCGCTGCGCTGGCTTTCGAATTTCCATTCTGACGGGCTGATCTCCTGACCGAGAGCTCCGAACGTCACGCAAAATACAATGCCATAAAATAATGTGACGTACAAAATTAATTTCAAATCAAACTTGCCGTTGCCCGACGTCACATTGGGATGATGAAATAGCGTTCCTTTTTTCATGACCTTGGATTTAGTGATACGCAGACAGGAAAAAGTAAAGGTAATTCAAAATAAAGATCTGCCCTACGGCCTGACTTCGATCCATCCGCGGGTCGACGGGCAACCTGCATAGGTGAACAGAAAGTAGTACGTTCCAGGCGGAATATCCTCTCCACTAGCCGGCCAGTCATTGGTGTAGGGATATTTTGAATACACTTCGGTTCCCCATCGGTTAATGATTTTCATCTGGCCGGGAATCAAAATACCGGCAACTGGAATTTTGGCATCGTCGACAAAGCCAATACGGAATGTCTGGTTTAGTTCATCAGCATTCGGTGTGATGACATTGGGAAAAAAGGCTTTGGCGTAAGAATATACGCTTACGGAATCGGTCGTTTGGCCGCATTGATTCTCAACCGTAACCCAAAAGTTGCCACCGGTCTGAGGGAGCAGAACCGAATCGGACGATCCACTTGACCAACGATACGACGTTGCTCCACCTGCCCTCAAAGGATAAAATGCTGAGCAGACTACACTGTCTTTGCCCAGGTCAAACTGGGGTACTGTCACTCCACTGACTTTCAGACTATCCGATTTACGGCAATCAAATTGATTGCTTACGATGACGGAATACTCTCCCGGGCTGGTGACTGTGAAATACGGGTTTGATGAGCCATCCTGCCAGGAATATCCCTTATATCCCTGACCCGCGTTAAGAAGCAGGGTCTTTCCAACGCACAAAGTGGTATCGGTTCCTAACTTAATGTCTGGTACCGGATTCACGATGATCGTGACCGTGTCTTGTACCAGGACGTTGCAAGTGGCGCTAGTGACAGAGGCGGATATCAGGTAAGAGGTAGTAACGGTAGGCTTGGCCCTAAAGGTCGCACCGGTATACAGCACTGTTTGGGGGTCCTCCAGATTCGACCAGTTGACATTCTCAATCCCTACTTCGGCATGGATCGTTGTTTCATC
>DATHFS010000829.1:0-2438 GCA_035317975.1 Cyclobacteriaceae bacterium
CTCCCTTCAGATCACGGACATCAACATCGGTATTCTCTATATTTTTGGAGTCGTATCCATTGGCGTATACGGGATCATGATCGGAGGTTGGGCGTCCAATAATAAATTTTCATTACTCGGCGCGATCCGTGCCTCCGCCCAAATGATCAGCTATGAGATTGCCATGGGACTATCCATCATCGCCTTTGTGATGATGACCGGTACCTTGAGCCTGGGGGAGATCACGACTATGCAAGCGGGCGGTGCTGGTAGTCATTGGAATTTCTGGAATGTGGTTTACCAGCCTCTGGGGTTCGTGATTTTCTTGACATGCGCTTTCGCGGAATGCAACCGCACCCCGTTCGACTTGCCGGAATGTGAAACGGAATTGGTAGGCGGATACCACACGGAATACAGCAGTATGAAACTGGGTTTTTACCTTTTCGCGGAATACATCAACATGTTTATTTCTTCCGCCGTGATTTCCACGTTGTATTTCGGAGGGTACAACTTTCCATTCATGAACGACCTTGGATTGAGCCACAATACCGTGACCGTCCTGGGTTGCCTTGCTTTATTTGCTAAAATAATTTTTTTCATTTTCTTCTTCATGTGGATCCGGTGGACCGTTCCCCGGTTTCGCTATGATCAGTTGATGAATCTGGGTTGGAAAGGATTGTTACCTTTGTCGATTGCAAATGTGTTGATTACCGGACTGGTTATGATTTGGAAGGAGTTCTGAGTCCCTGGTCCTGAGGTAGGAGGACCAAGGATCAGAGACCAACACAAGGGTAACGCTAAAGAACCAAGGACCAGGAACTAAAGACTATTACACATGCTGACGAGCCGATCGAAAATAGTATCCAACAAGAAGATGAACTTCCTGGAGAAGCTATATCTCCCTGCCGTGTTGGGCGGTATCGTCATCACGATCAGGCATTTATTCAGAAAGAAATCGACGATTCGCTATCCGGAGAAGACCAGGGAATTCAGCCAGGTCTATCGCGGACAGCATGTGCTCAAGCGCGACGATAATGGGGCAGAGAGATGTACAGCCTGTGGTCTGTGTGCGGTCGCCTGCCCGGCGGAAGCCATCGTTATGACCGCTGCGGAACGAGTCAAAGGTGAGGAACATTTGTACCGCGAAGAAAAATATGCGTCGACGTATGAAATCAATATGTTGCGCTGTATCTTTTGCGGCCTGTGTGAAGAGGCATGTCCAAAGGAAGCGATATTTTTGACAGACCGGATGGTGAATACGGATTTTACGAGAGGTGAATTTATTTATGGCAAAGACAAATTAGTCGAGCCGGTAGACAAGCGGATTGATGTGACGAAGAGGCAAACACCCGAAGTGTTGGAATTCAAAAAAATCAAGCAACTAAGTCATAATCGATAACTACTGTTTCCGGTGACCCTCAACCTGTTTTATTTTCTTTCCTTTTTTGGGGTGATTTGCGCCCTGCTCGTTGTGTTTTCCAGGAATGCCGTGCACAGCGTATTGTATCTCATTCTCACCTTCTTCGCCATTGCCGGACACTATATATTATTAAATGCACAGTTTTTGGCTGCCGTTCACGTGATCGTTTACGCCGGAGCCATTATGGTGCTTTTTTTATACGTCATCATGCTCCTGAATTTGAATCAGGAGGCAGAACCCCATAAAAGTACGGTCCTGAAATTCGCAGCGGCGATCAGCGCCGGATTGTTGCTCACCGTCTTTGTGGGCTCACTGAAGGGCACGGAATTGATGGCTCAGCAGCAAGGCCCCGCGACCAATGTCGGCCTGGTGAAAAGCCTTGGACGATTGTTGTTTACCGAATATTTGTTGCCTTTTGAGATCTCGTCGGTCCTCCTGCTGGCCGCTATGGTGGGTGCGGTCATGCTTGGTAAATCAGAGCAAAACACCGATACCCGATGAAGACGCCACAAGGTATACCACTGGAATATTATCTCTGGCTGAGCGCCGCGCTGTTCACGATCGGTGTGCTCGGCGTACTCTATCGCAGGAATGCCATTATTATCTTTATGTGCATCGAGCTGATGCTCAATGCCGTGAATCTCCTGCTCGTTGCTTTTTCGAATTATTATAATGATGCATCCGGTCAGGTCTTTGTTTTTTTCATTATGGCGGTAGCCGCGGCAGAGGTAGCCGTGGGGCTCGCCATCCTTATCATGATGTATCGCAATACAAAAACAACGGATATTAACACACTTGATCGACTAAAATGGTGAATGTGGATATCCTGACGACGCTCGTTCCGGTACTGCCATTGCTTGGCTTTTTGATCATTTCATGGAGGGTAAAAAAACTGCAGTATGGAACCACGGTAGTCATCGCCTGTGGCGTTGTTTTGGTGTCTTTTATTATTTCAGCTGCTTTGTTTTTTCAGTTGTTGGACCGACCGGAAGACCAGCGCTTTATTGAAGTCACACTCTTCGATTGGATCCAGGCCGGC
>DATHFS010000830.1:0-2384 GCA_035317975.1 Cyclobacteriaceae bacterium
CTAACCCTCATAAAGGAGTCCTGAACGGACGGAATATCGGCGCTGGGAAATACGGTAACCACTATTTCGTCTCTACGAGACTTTATTTTCACCTTCTATACTTGGTTACCGATATTTCGTCCCGACGGGACTCTACTTACCGAAGCTCAGAGAGACGAAATATTGGTAACCACTTAACTAATTTATCAACCCAAGTCTCGTAGAGACGAAATATTGGTAACCACTTAACTAATTTATCAACCCAAGTCTCGTAGAGACGAAATATTGGAGTCACGCTCTTAAACCATAGGTAATTCCGCGAAGCCTAAAAAAACGACAATGGATTTCTCGCCGGAATGTGAGCTACCGTAACGCCTGGCACCTTTTCTCTCAGCCAGTTTGCCATGTACTCTGATCCGGGCTCTTCACTGTCGGCATGGCCCATGATCACCAAAGAAATAGGTTGGCCTGTTGATCGCGCATCCCGGATGTACTCTGGCACTTCCCATTCCTGTATCTCACCGCCCAATACGACGTCGGGTTTTTCCGTGATGATCGCAGGAATGATTCGATTGCCGGCATTGAAGCCGGGATTAAACAAAATCTTCTTGCACGGTTGAGAAAGGTCGCCGATGTAGCGCACCGTGGATATCCCTGATTTCTGTTTAATGTGTTCGATCAATTCTTTCAAGGTCATGGCAGGTATGACAACAAGGTAATTGACTTTCGGATCAAAATACTTTTCCCACCCCAATTGTGTGATCACGCCCATTTTTACTCCATCCGGAAAATGGCGGTGGATGTGATCATGATTTCTCCAGATGGCGATGTTGTGTTTTTTTAACAGCTCCGCTTTATAGCGATACACTCCATCGTTCTCAAGCCAGTCGGTCTTATCCAAATGGTTGTAAAAAGTAGGTTCATGCGCAATGATAAAATTAGCATTTTGATCAATCGCTTTTTTAATTACCTCCAGCGTAGCAAACATGGTTGTAACAATTCCCGTCACATTGATGTCGCGATTTCCTGCTTTCAACGTATCGACCGTGTCCTTGATCGGTCCGCCGGGTACTTCGTTCATGAACAGGTCCATAATTTGTCCGACCGTCCAGGATCCACTAACCTGGCTACGTGGTTCTGCCAGACTTGCGGTCGAATAGGATAAAAGCATCGTTGAACCCGCCACTTTTGTTACTTGGGATAAAAATTGCCTTCTTCCGGAGTCATTGGCGGAAGCTGCGGATACTGGATCGGTTTTCATTTTTTGTTTGATTGATAGTTTATTACTTTCCCCTCATCATCGCCTTTCAACATCACTAATAAAGATAAATTTGCCCGACCCTCAAACCAAATCGATGAAAATTGTCATTACTGACGGATACACCCTCAATCCCGGTGATTTGAGTTGGAAAGCATTTGATCAACTGGGCGAGGTAATGTACTTTGACCGGTCGTCCCCGCTGGAGGCCCCCGGCCGCTGCCGCGAGGCAAACGTCATTATTACCAACAAGACCCCTATCACCGGAGAAATAATAACTTCGGCTACTCAGCTCAGGCTCATCGCCGTCACGGCTACGGGTTACAATGTGGTCGATGTTGCCGCGGCAAAAAAGAAAAACGTGACGGTATGTAATGTACCGGTGTATGGAACAGACTCGGTTGCTCAACACACCTTTGCGCTCCTGCTTGAACTGACCAACCAGGTAGGAGAGCATACTGAAAGCGTGCGGGCGGGAGATTGGGCGAAATCCCCGGATTGGTGCTATTCGAAAACGCCGCTTGTAGAACTTCGCAACAAGACCATTGGAATAATTGGGTTTGGGCGAATTGGTCACCAGGTAGCAAATCTCGCCAGGGCATTTGGAATGAAAGTTATCTTCTACGATAAAAGTGAATTGCCGGACGCAGACCAGGTCGGGACCCTGGAAGAACTCTTTACCCGAAGTGACGTTATCTCCGTTCACTGTCCTTTGACGACAGAGAATACCGGATTCATCGACAAAAAGCTGCTTTCCACCGCGAAGCCCGGCGCATTTCTAATCAACACTTCCCGTGGTCAATTGATCAACGAAACCGACCTTGCTAGTGCGTTGCAAAAGGGTGTCATCGCCGGAGCCGCACTGGATGTATTGAGCACAGAACCACCTTCTGCTAATCACCCTCTAACGGGTCTCTCCAATTGCATAATTACGCCTCACATGGCCTGGCTTAGCAAGGAGGCAAGAACACGGATTATGGAGACAACATTTGAAAATGTAAGACTGGCGTTGGCCGGCAAGCCCAGGTACGTAGTTTGAGTCTTGAGTTATATGCTTTGTTGGTGGCTGGCCCGCTTCACCGCTCCGTATTTTTCCGTCCGCTTTTTCAAGTATTCTTTTTCTTGTTCGAAGGTCATCCCCTGAATT
>DATHFS010000831.1:0-3240 GCA_035317975.1 Cyclobacteriaceae bacterium
GTTGGGCATTCGCATTCCCCGGGGCATCGGAGGACTTGACTGCGGTGACATCGAATGAAATCAGATCGGCATTGCGGATGGAAGGCTCCATTTCCGCAAGGTTAGAACGAAGCTGCCCTACTCTATAGGCCTCGAAATAAAGTTTTTCGAGGATGGCTATAGAGAGCGGGTCAATCAGGTACGTCTGATGAGCCAGATGGGTATAGCTAAGCAAATAGTTGGGTTCGTGCAGCAGTATTTTGTGAATATGCTGACGCGCCGGGTAGGTATCTTTGCCCTCTTCCAAATCCAGGAAGGCGTCGATGTTGAGGAAGTTAACCAGCTTCTCCATTTCCTCATAGCCGCGGTATTGTCCGTAGTCGACGTCTTGTGAGCCTCCCAGGATGACCGGCAGGACATTGTTCTCTAACAGGATTCTACACACTTCACTCACGCGTACATACGTTTCCTCCAGGTCGATGCCCGGGTTGAGGTTCCCCAAATCGACAATGTTATAGGCGCCGTTGCCTTTTTTCAGAGGATAAAGTTTTTTCCGGATTTCATCAGGCGCCTGGGCACACCCGGAATTATTTTGAGTCCCCCGCTCTTCCTTAACACCGAACAAGGCCATATGGGCCTGTTTATAATCGGGCATCTTTTCGCCGTAGACTTTGATATTCTTGAAAAAGGAGTTGGTGGAATAGGGAGCACCATATAGCGTTTCGTCTAACGGTGCGAAGAGGATTGTTAAATCCATAGGAATGGGATTAGCCTTTTAAACAAAGCTATCCCGAAAATAAGGATTTTGGCCAACTATTCTTTTGATCTCTGCGTCTCCGCGCCTCCTGCGGTGAAAATTCCAAAAACTCTACGCGACCAGCAACTCCTTTTTCGATTGTTTGTGAGCAACGAAATTAAACTCCGGTGTAAGGATAACGCTGATGCCGTCCTGGGTTGACCACTCTTTTAACTTCTTAAGGGTTACCAGGCCATTCATATACTGACTTCCCTTGCCGTGATAGCCCCCTTTAAATTCTTCAAAGTCCTGGGGACTTACATGCGATGTGCCCCGGAAACTCACCAATACCTCCACGGCGCCGTCATTCGAAAATTCGTGCGTGGTGGCCTGTTTTAGTTTTTTGTATTCGTAATTATAATCGTACGTCAGCGCCGAAATGTCCGACAACATGGCTGACCCGGTAGGATAGCTTCCGGCACCCTTGCCGACAAAAAGTTGTTTCTCTGAAAAGGCGCCCTGTACGATCACCGCGTTGTATTCATTCCGGACCGAGGCCAGCAGATGGGTCGATTCGATGAACTGGGGTGCTACCAATGCGTACACTTTTCCATTTTCCTTGAACGCGCGTACCACTAACTTAATAGTGTATCCGTTTTCCCGTGCAAACTTCAGATCGATATCGGAAACCTTGTCAATGCCCAGGTTAATCACTTCTTCCGGTTTAACAAATACACCGAAGGTATGGGCGATGGCAATAACCAATTTGAATTTTGCATCGAAGCCTTTCACATCGAGACTGGGGTCGGATTCGGCGAAGCCCAACTCCTGGGCCTGCCTCAAGGCATCTGCATAATTCTTTCGTTCTTCAAAAACCTTGGTGAGGATGTAATTCGTCGAGCCATTAAAAATGCCCTCGATACTGGTGATCAAGTCATTGTCATAATACTCTTCGAGATTGCGAATTATAGGGATGGCCCCGCAAACCGATGCTTCGTACAAAACCGGTTTTCCATGCCGAAGCTGAAGGTGGTAGATTTCTTCGAGGTGTTCGGCCAGCATTTTCTTATTGGCGGTCACGACGGATTTCCCGTTTTGCAAGGCGGTCTTAACGATCTCAAAGGCCGCCGGGGCATCATCGATCATTTCCACTACGACGTCGATTTCCGGATCGTTGAGGATGTCCGTCTTTTCATAGGTAAAGATCTCAGAGGGCAGACTCCGTTTCTTTTCACGATGTTTCACCCCAATTTTTTTGATTTCTGCCTTGATCCCCTGGGTTTCTTCCAGCACGTGATACAGGCCTTGCCCCACACAACCGAAGCCAAACAAACCGAGTTTAAGATTTCTTCTCGTCATACAATACAAACGCTTTTGCGCCAATAAGTTTTTTCACTATTTCTTTTAACAACTCCACTTCTGCCAAAAATCCATCGTGGCCGTACCGTGATAGGACCACCTCCAGTTTTGCTCCAGGTATATGATCGGCCAAAAATTGCTGCTCGGACAAAGGGAACAGGATATCGTTCTCAATCCCGATCACCAGGGTTCTGGCTTTGATAGTAGCCAACGCTTTTGCTACGCTGTCCCGTCCGCGACCTACATGATGACTGTCCATCGCTTTGGAAAGGGTCCAGTAGGTAAATGCATTAAAACGATTGGCCAGCTTCTGGCCCTGGTATCGTTGATAAGAAGAGGCCCGGAACTCATCGAGCTTGTCGGAATTTTTCTCTGCCTGCGTTTCTGCAAAAGTCTGATATGCCCGGTATGAAATCATGCCGATCGCTCTCGCCGCTTTCATGCCTTCAATTCCTGCACGCGCATCGTCTTCTTTCCATGTACTATCCGCCGCAATGGCCATCCGCTGTGCTTCATTGAATGCGATCCCCCAGGGAGAGTGAACGGCATTGCAGGCCATGGGTATAATATGCTGGAATACATCCGGTCGCTGGATGGCCCACTCCACTACCTGTTGTCCTCCCAGTGAACCGCCCAGTAACGTATGAACCTGGTCGAGATTAAGGTCTTCCCGAAGTAAGTCGAAGGCCTTTACGATATCCCGGTTGGTGACGAGCGGGAAGTCGTGATAAAAGGGTTTACCTTTTTTCGGATCGAGGGAGAGCGGACCGGTAGAACCGTAGCATCCTCCAAGTGAGTTGGCACAGATCACAAAGAAATCGCGGGGATCGAAGGGGCCGCTCTCGTCAAAAAGTCCACCCCACCAGCTTGTGGCATCTGAATTTCCCGTGAGGGCATGGCAAACCCAAATCACGTTATCCCGTGAGGCATTTAATCTGCCCAACGTAGTGTACTTCAACTGGAAGCCATGGAGGGTGCCCCCGGCCTCCAGCGCAAGGTCGCCGGAATGATGAAATATGTGATCTGCCTTTTGCATGTTACCCAATTGATCGTTTCTCTTCAACGCAATAAAAGCGATTTAGTTCTTTACCAGTGCAGGTTTAAATACTTTTTCGAAGGCGTTTTGCAAATCGGCTTTGATGTCATCGATATGTTCTGTACCGGCT
>DATHFS010000832.1:0-3922 GCA_035317975.1 Cyclobacteriaceae bacterium
CGGCACGACCAGCGTGGATGTGGTCAATTTGGATCTGTTTGCCCAGTCGGGTGTGACGCTAAGCAACAATCAAATTTCCAGCCAGGGGTCGACGTACGTTTCCAGTCAGGCCGCCAGCGGGTTTGAAACTGTTTTTATCGATCCGGCGGCAACGGATCAGGACTATTATCTGGTGGTAGCGTATGCCAATGGAACTACCGCGGTAAACTACACTATGACCCTAAACGGGCTGGGGTACTCCAATTCGACTGCAACAGACACATTTGCTGCCACCGATACCGGTACGGCTACCTTTTTCGGACCGTTCTCCAAATCGGGAAGTACATTTACGTACACGGGTACGAGGCAAGCCGGCACGGTCAATGAAATCATGGCGCGGTTTAAGGTAAAATACGGGCCGAAGTAACCTGGGCTAAATGATTTCTTTTCCCGCAGATCGCGCAGATTTTCGCAGAGCAAATACAATCTTTGGGAATGGCATCTAAGTAAAAATTTTGTCTAAGGAAATACTCCAATATGGAATCCGAAGATTGTATATTAGTCTGCGAAAATCTGCGCGATCTGCGGGAAAAAATCATACCCTGGAGGTTATAAATTAATCGTAGTTTTGCCCAATGGAGTCCGTGAAGTTTGTTTCGTTCATCGGCTCGGGTAACCTTGCCTGGCATCTTGCTCCGGCACTCGACAACGCGGGATATATCGTTAAGGAGGTCTACAGCAGAAACCCTCACCACGCAGAGATCCTCGTCGAACGATTGTACCAGGCAGAAGTAAAAGCATCCCTCGATTTCTCGACCAGCGATTCAAACGTATTTATTATCGCCACAAGCGATGACGCTATCCAGGACATTGTACGGGAAATTGTTTTACCCGATGAGGCAATTTTGATACACACGTCGGGAAGTCAGCCATTGAATGTGTTGCAATTTGCGGCAACTCCCCACCTGGGTGTTCTTTATCCTTTGCAAACATTTAGTAAACTCAAAAAAGTGGATTTCAGGGAAATTCCACTTTTTATCGAAAGCAGTGATCAGAAAACCGAGCATGCGGTGATGCCCCTGGCCAACGCTATAAGCAACAAAGTTCAAAAAATCGGATCCGAACAACGAAAGGCCCTCCACGTGGCGGCGGTGTTTGCCTCCAACTTCACCAACCACATGCTCGCGATAGCCGATGATATTCTTCAGCAAAACAACATCAATTTCGATTGGCTTATCCCCTTGATCACGGAGACGATTAACAAGAGCATTGCGCTGGGTCCGGAAGAGGCGCAGACGGGTCCTGCAAAACGGGGCGACTTGGAAGTGCTGGATGAACATCTCGAATTTCTCAGGAAACAAAAATCGGTGGCCGCGATCTATAAGCTCGTCAGCCAGCATATTATTGACAAATACAATCCTGATTGAAGCTTCGGTGGGCGGGCACTTCCCTCCGCTCATCTACTTTCGGGATCGCCGTTATTCAGAAAATGCTTAGTTTTAGTTCCATTAAAAAAACTAAACTATGCGAATATCCCTCATCTTCATCCTGCTGTTGTTCGTCACAGCAACCGTTTCAGCCCAGACACCCGATAACCGGGACCCGACGGTGACGGAAATTTGGACTCCCAAACCCAAAAAAGTAACACCCGGCCCTTCGTGCGGTGAAGCTCCTTCCGACGCCATCGTACTGTTTGACGGAAAGGATCTCAGCAAATGGGAGTCTGCCAAAGAAGGCGAAGCCAAATGGGAAGTAAAAGACGGAGCATTCACCGAGGTTAAGGGCGCCGGCGACATCAAAACCAAGCAAACTTTTGGTGATATCCAATTGCACATCGAGTGGCGCGAACCCACCGGTTCAACCGGTGAAGGACAAGCCCGCGGCAACAGCGGTATTTTCTTTGCGGAAAAATACGAGCTGCAGGTGTTGGACAGTTATGAAAGTCCGACTTACTCGAACGGCCAGGCAGGTTCCATTTACAAGCAACACATGCCATTGGTCAATGCCACACGCAAGGCAGGTGAATGGCAAACGTACGATGTCGTATTCAACGCACCGAGGTTCAGTGAAGGCGGAAGCCTGATCTCCCCGGCACGCATCACGGTCCTTCACAATGGAGTCGTTATTCAAAACAACACTTCTATCTGGGGCTCTACCAATTACCGGGGCCTTCCCGCCTATGAACCACATGGAAAGGGATCAATACGGCTGCAAGACCACGGCAACCCGGTAAGTTTTAGGAATGTTTGGGTGAGGGAATTGTAACCTCACCCCGCCTTTCGGGCACCCCTCTCTGAGGCGGAGAGGGGCCCTGCTGACATAGTTTCCCGATCACCGAACGTCACTCCATTCTATAAAAGTGATATCGCATCCCCCCTCTCCGTCTCGCCTGCCCACCGAAGCTGTCTCAGCGTAGGTGGGGAGAGGGGGGATGGGGGTGAGCTTACTGCACCTGCGGTGCAACCTCTCCCTTTATTTTCAACTGAACACTTCCGTTTTCCACGTTGGCCGTCACGGTTACGGTCTTGTCAAAGACACCAGGAGAAGCAGCACTAAAGGTCGCTTTAATGAAGCCGGTCTGTCCGGGAGGGATGGCATCTTTTGTCCAGTCCGGCGTTGTGCATCCGCAAGAGGCTTGCACGGTAGCGATGATCAACGGCACCTTTCCCTTGTTTGTAAACTTGAATTCATGGGAGACGGGGACGCCTTGTTTGATCTTGCCAAAATCATGTACCTGTGCTGTCCATTCGAAAATGGCATTATCCGTCCCGATCAATGACGGGGCGGCGGGAGCGGCTGCCTGGCCAAAGCAGGTGGCTGTCGCGACTACGAGGGCCAAAACGAAAAATAATTTTTTCATTGCTGTTGATTTTAGGTAAACTTAGAATGTTCCATTTAACTGTGCAAACATCGCTTTAAAAATGGCGCCGGACTGTTAACAAAGCGCTAAAAAATGTTAATGACTTGTTAAACTTCAATAGCGTACTTTTAATACTTACTACCTTTGAAAGGTGAGCCGCACTACCCTTAGAATTGTTATAATTCTGGCTGCCGTGAGCATGGTAGGCATCGTCCTTACTCAAATCTATTGGGTCCGGCGGGCTTTCGATTTGCGGGAGAATCAATTTAACCGCGATGTCAATACGGCTCTTAGCAGCGTAGCAGCCCAGCTCTTCAAGATCAACAATACACCGTCGCCTTCCAATAACCCGGTGGAACAGATCTCCACCAACTATTTTATTGTTAATATCAATGGTCCGGTGAATAACGGCCTTCTTGGATTTTTGCTGGCCACTGAATTTGAAAAGCGAAATATTACCGCCGGTTTTGAATACGGCGTTTACGATTGCATCGACCAATGCATGGTCGGTGGAAATTACGCCTCGCCCAAAAAGACAAAACTGGAAGTCCCTATTCAACAATTCCCCGCCCTCCAAAACGATGGTTATTATTTTGGTGTTCAATTCCCCCGGGTTCAGGCCGACCTCCTCAGTCAAATGGGCATCTGGGGATTTTCTTCCGCGGTGATGTTGATTGTTGTTTTCTTTTTTGCCTACACCCTTTTTGTTATTCTCAAGCAGCGCAGACTTTCAGAAGTGCAAAAGGATTTCATCAACAACATGACGCACGAATTCAAGACCCCTCTTTCTACCATTGCCTTGTCGACGGAAGTATTAAAAGACCCTGCGATTGTGCACCACCCCGAACGCCTGTTAAATTATGCCACCATCATCGGGAATGAAAACCAACGACTTAAGCAACAAGTGGAACGTGTACTGCAAATGGCCCGGCTGGATAAGGAAGACATCGGCCTGAAAAGGGAATTGCTGGACATCCACGATCTAATCAGGGAGGCCGTCGGCAACATTTCATTGGCGTTGAAAGGCAAGAACGGAAAAATCACATTGGATACACAAGCCCGGCCTTGCCTGGTGTCGGCCGA
>DATHFS010000833.1:0-10761 GCA_035317975.1 Cyclobacteriaceae bacterium
CGAAGATGAAGAGGGGCATCGCTATTGGCTCTTTCGGCTGGGGCACTATCATGATAAAATCGATCGCTGGTTTATACATGGATTTTTTGCATAGCAGATTGAAGCATGAGTTATACAGAGTTACAGGTCACGACGAACTTCAGCTTTCTCAGAGGTGCTTCCCATCCTGAAGAATTAGTTGAGCAGGCAGCAGCGTATGGTTACCAGGCGATAGCCATCACCGACCGCAATACCTTCGCTGGTATCGTGCGAGGTCATGTCGTAGCAAAAAAAACAGGGATGCGCATTATTCCCGCATGTCGCCTCGACTTGCTGGATGGTCCAAGTCTGTTAGCGTATCCTACTGACATCGATGCGTATTCGCAACTATCCAATCTGCTTACTGTTGGCAACCTTCGCACAGAGAAAGGGCAATGTCATTTGCATAGGGCAGATGTTTACCGTCACGCAAAGGGATCAAAGTTTGTAGTTATTCCTCCGGGTACGTTGAATGAAGTCTTCGACTTTGATGATTCCTTTAAGAAAGCGTTGCGCGAATACCGTGACGCCTTAGGAGAACACCTTTATATAGCTGCATCGCATTTGTATGGAGGCAATGATGCTAAAGAGTTATATCGCATCGCTCAATTGGCAAAACAGGTACACGTGCCGATGCTGGCCACAAATGATGTACAGTATCATTATCCTGAGCGCCGGGAACTACAGGATGTGGTAACGTGCGTGCGAGAAAAATGTACCATCCATAATGCAGGTTTTCGTCTGCATCCGAATGCCGAAAGATATTTAAAGCCCATTGATGAAATGCTTCGATTGTTCCGGCACTATCCTGACGCCATTCTTCAAACCCAGTCTATCGCTGAGGCTTGTACTTTTTCACTCGATCAACTGAAATACCACTATCCCAAAGAGATCACAACTAACGGACGCACGCCACAAGAAGAACTCATCTTCCTCTCCTGGCAGGGCGCTCACACGATTTTTGGAGAGCACATACCGGAGAAGGTCAAAGCGAACATCGGGTATGAACTTACCTTCATCGAACAGATGAATTATGCGGAATACTTTCTCACGGTATATGATATTGTTCGCTATGCACGGGAGCAAAAAATACTTTGTCAGGGAAGAGGTTCCGCAGCGAACTCTACCGTATGCTATTGCCTTGGCATTACTTCCGTTGATCCGTCAAAATTTGATTTGCTGTTTGAACGGTTTATTTCTTCCGCCCGCAATGAGCCACCGGACATTGATGTGGACTTTGAACACGAGAGACGCGAAGAAGTCATGCAATACATTTATAAGAAATACGGTCGTGACCGCGCAGCTGTTGTTGCTACCGTTACACAATTACACCACAAAGGAGCAATCCGTGATGTGGGCAAAGCCATGGGGCTATCGGTAGATACGATCAATCGCCTCTCCGGTTTGATCTGGGATTTTAAGGATGAAGGATTTGACAAGAAGCGCATTGTCAGTCAGGGAATAAATCCAGACGATCCTACCATTCGAAAAGTTTTAGAACTCACCTCGCAGTTCATGGGCTTTCCGCGTCAGTTAGGTCAGCATACAGGCGGCTTCGTTATCACACAAAGCAAGCTATCGGATCTCTGTCCCATTATTAATGCGCGCATGGAAGATCGCACGAACATTGAATGGAACAAGGATGACATTGATGCGCTTGGCTTTATGAAAATAGATGTACTGGCATTGGGTATGCTCACCTGCATTCGCAAAGGATTTGATCTCGCCAAGAAAAAATATGATCTCAACCTGACATTAGCCAACATTCCGCAGGATGATCCGAATGTGTATGAAATGGTAAGCCATGCCGACACCATCGGCGTGTTTCAGATTGAAAGCCGGGCGCAGCAATCGATGTTGCCGCGACTAAGACCAAAATGTTTTTATGATTTGGTTATTGAAGTAGCCATTGTTCGGCCTGGCCCCATACAGGGCGATATGGTGCATCCCTATTTACGCAGACGCAATGGGGAAGAGCCGGTGGTCTATCCATCGAAAGAGTTGGAAGAAATTTTAGGGCGTACACTTGGTGTTCCCTTATTCCAGGAGCAGGCCATGAAGATCGCCATTGTTGCCGCTGGCTTTACTCCTGCTGAGGCAGATGAATTGCGCAGGAGTATGGCGACTTTTAAAGCGAAAGGCATGGTTGCTCATTTCAAAGAGAAACTGATCGGGGGAATGACCAAAAAAGGCTACACGGAGGAATATGCGCATCGGGTGTTCCGCCAACTGGAAGGATTCGGAAGCTATGGATTTCCGGAGAGCCACGCTGTCAGCTTTGCCTTGTTGGTCTATGTTTCTTCGTGGATCAAATGGTATTATCCGGACGTGTTTGCCTGTGCCTTGCTCAACAGTATGCCGATGGGTTTCTATCAACCCGCACAAATCATCATCGATGCCCGGAAACACGGCGTTGAAATACGTCCCGTTGACATCAATGATTCTGAGTGGGATAATACGTTGGAAGAAAAATCGGGCACGTACTTCGTCCTTCGCCTGGGTTTTCGCCAGGTGAAAGGGTTACGGGAAGAAGATATAAACGCATTAATTAAAGGAAGAAAGGACGGATACACTTCTATTCATCAGCTTCGCGAAACAGGCTTATCGGAAACCGTTCTCGAAAAATTAGCAGATGCCGATGCGTTTCGGTCGATGGGCCACGACAGGCGAAAGGCATTGTGGGAAGTATCGACGAAGGATCATCAGTCAAGGGCTCTGTTTTCCGGTCTGTCAACCTACCCTGCTATCGAGGAAAACATATCACTTCCTGAAATGACGTTATCCGAACATGTAGTGCATGACTACTCCACCACCTCTCTATCTTTAAAAGCTCATCCGGTAAGCTTCATCCGGCAGCAATTGGAACAACTTCATATTCGATCTGCTTGGTCACTGGACACTGCTAAAAACGGAGACGCTGTTAAAGTAGCGGGCCTTATACTGGTTAGGCAAAGACCTGGAACAGCAAGCGGCATTTGCTTCATTACCATTGAAGACGAAACGGGAACAGCAAATCTTGTTGTTTTTAAAAAACTATTTGATCAATACCGAAAGGAAATAATACAATCCAGACTGCTGATGGTAGAAGGTCAGTTGCAACGCGAAGGGGGAGTGATTCATGTTATTGTAAAGCGCTGTTATAATTTTTCAAGATTACTGCGCCAGCTTACATTATCGAAAGAGGAAGACTTATCCTTAAAGCCGTTGTCACGTTCTGACGAAACTACCTCTCCTTTTTTATCGAAGAGTAAAACACAGGAAAGTGAAATGGTGCAGGGGAATATTTTTGGAGAGGGGAGAAATTTTAGATGAGAAATATCCGATTGTGATGGACGCTTGCCATCACACGGAAGCCTTTAAAAGCTAGTGAAAAAAGTAAGCAACATGATATCCGTACCAACACCAAACTTCGCGAAAAAGAAAGACGCTTTGTACGGAACAAATTCGAACTAAGCGGGAAGTAGGCACTGAGAAAATCATTAAGGTTCCAACTAGCATTAAAGAATAAAAGACATACCAGCCGGATCACTAAATTGAAAAAATAAATGCCACGCCCTAAAGCATGGCATTTATTTCTTGACGGGATGGAGCCGGCCGCGGCTGGAAGATTTGCTTTTTGTGGGCATCCTCGATACACCAATCTCTTTTGTTCTTTGAGTAAATGCCGACTCACATGCCGGCTGTGATCGGCGAGGGCTTGAAGCCCTTGACCACCAACCACACGCCCAGCGAAAACTCAAATAGCGCGACCGGAATCGCGGCCAGCGCCGTCGACGGGGCATGCTGCCCGATGAGACCGAACAGCACGGCGATGTCGCCGGCGACGAGCAGGATCGCCCCGATGAGTCCGATCAGGGAAAGGCTTCGGGGCACAAGCCGCGACTGGTACAACAGGAAGCCGAGCAACAGGTCGTTCACGGCCGGCATAAAGCTTTGTCCGATGAGAAAGATCCTATCATAAAGGGTCACCAGCGTTTGGCCGATGATCACCGCATCTGCACCGGCTCCGGCCTGCCGCAAGGCCACGACCGTCAGGAGGAACGCGACGCCGGCGAACATCGTGCCGGCTTCCAGGACCCGGGAGCCGACCAGGCCCAGCGCGACTCCTTCGTTCTGCTTCCTGAGCACCGGGTACAATGCGACGGCAGTGCCGATGCCGGCGAGGGCCACGATGATCTCGAGGATACCGCCGATGATGACTTCCGTGTCAGGACCACGGCCGACGATGTAGTTCGGATCGTGTATCGCACCGTAGAGAGCGAGGGTTGGGATCGAGACAAAGGTTAATAAATAGAGTGCGCCCGCGGCCAGCGCGGTCTTCCGTAGTGAGGTCATCGGGACTCGCTCCATTGATATACCTGTAATGTTGGTGGTAGTGGTAATTGAATTCATTTCTTTACTTGTTTAAAAATTGATACGGGAAATTTTCTACTGATTGGTTAAAACATAACTGTTGTTTTCGCCGGTTTTCTAATTTGAAAGTTCCTGAGTAGTCGGCCTTATACTTGTCGCCCCGCCAGCTTAAATAAATTTTGCACCGGAACATACGCAGCAGGCGCTGAATTGAATCCGTTGACTAAGAGCCGAACCGCCAAAGACACTTCATAGGCGAAAACGGGAATCGCAAGCACCAGTCCCCATGCAGAGATCTGAGGATATACTCCGAACGTCACCAGCAAGGCATTGACAGAAATGAGCGGCCCCCCTGCAAGACCCAGGAAGGTTACGAACCGGGGAACGAGTTTTGACTTATATAACAGGCAACTTGTCATGAACGTACTGGGTCCCAGAGCTAAATTGGGGCCATATAGAAAAGTCCAATTGTGAACATCCAACAATAATTTCCCGGCCACGAGATAAGCGGACGGAGGTGGATTGGTTTCTTTTAGAAATTCATGATTTAATGTAACGATCGCTAACAGGCTTATAATTCCTATAGTGACCATGGTGGCTTCCAGCAATCTGAAACAAACCGTGCCAATGGCCATGCTTTCATTATATTTTTTCAGGATTGGAAACAGCGTGATGGCGGTACCAATCTGGGTAAAGACAAGCAGGATCTCAAAGAATGCGCCCCACAATACCCGCGTCTCACTGCAAGCGCCTTTTATAATGTAATCGGGATCATGTAGGATAGGATCGTATAAAATAAGACCTGTGATGGAGGTAATCTCTGTTAGTATGAACAGCATGCCTATCGTGATAGCAATGTTTCTGTTAGCCTTCATTTTTGTAAGAATTTAGTAACGGGTTAATTTATTTTATCTTCTTGCCAGTGGATTGGTTTTCCATGGTTTGGAGAAATGCAGGGCGAGAATGAGGCTCCTGTTATGCATCTCACCGCTGTAAGCAATATTGGTTAAACCGTAATTGTACCGGATGTCCAATGCAACCCTTTTTCGTTTTGTGTTAAACGTATACCCTGCACCCACCTGGACGCCGGCGTCCCAGCGCTTGAATCCGTCAGGTGAATTGTTAAATGAAAGGGAAGACGTGGAACCTTCGATTTCCTGGGTTCCGTAAAAATTATAGGCAAGGGATGGCCCTGCATTCACATGAAATTTACCAAAATGATAACGCGCCAACACCGGCAATTCGATAGTGTATAAACGGAGCGTCGATTTGTTGGTCGTTAGTGGATTATTGGCCTGTAGTGAGCCGCCCTTCATCAGGAAATAAAGCTCGGATACAAGGGAGAATTTCGGAGAAATACCAGCCCGGAATGACACCCCAAGCTGCCCTCCCAGGGTTGTTTTTTTATAATCCGCTAACGAGCGATTGGCGCTTCCATAGTGGAAGTTTGTGCTTACCGCATTGAGCACAAGGTCCAGGTAGGTTTTTTGCGTTACTTTTTCTTTGATTGTTTCTGATCCCGATTCATTGGTTTGACCGAATGAATTCTGACTTAGGAAAATCATACCTAGTATGACTCCCAGTTGTGTTGTTTTCTTCATAATTCCTTTGTTTTGAACAAAAGAATAGGAAGGCGAGGGTTATCGAAAATGTATTATGCAAAGCAGGCGAAGATGTCTGCATCCGGGTGATTTCAGTCTGCCAAATAAAAAGCTATTTTATGATCCGGTTTTAATGAGTTGGAAGAAAACCTCTTTGTAGGTTTCGGAGATGGGGATTAACTGGCCTCCAATTTTTATTCTGCTTCGTTCAACGGATTCAATTTTATTCAGTGCCACCATAAAGGATTTATGCACCCTGCACACCAAACTGGAGGGGATCACCTTTTCAAATTCGCTGAAATTCTGCAAGGTCATTACTTTTTTACTTACCGTATGAATTCTCCTGTAATCTCTCATCCCTTCGATGTACACGATTTCATCAAGCATGATTTTCTCCAGCCGGTTTTCCGTCTTTACAAAAATGAAATTTGGCTGCGATTCTGAGGCACGGCGAACTATATTTTCCTGAGCTTTATTTACAGCTTGTAAGAAACGATTAAATGTAAAAGGTTTCAGAAGATAGTCTGTTATCTGCAGTTCGTATCCCTTCAAAGCGTATTCCAGGTAGGCTGTGGTGATAATAACCTGGCTGTTTATTTTTGAACTTTCAAGCAATTCGATGCCCGACAGTTCATCCATGTTTATATCCAGGAAAAGCAAGTCCACCTTATGGTTATTTAAATAAGTAAGGCCGGTAAGGGCATTGTCGAACGTTGCACTTAATTGCAGAAAAGGAACCTTATTTACAAAGCCTTTTGTCTTTTCAAGAGCAAGGGGTTCGTCTTCAATAATCAAGCAGGTATAGCTATTCATTCGGGATCGTTAAGTGAACGCTGTACAATTCATCCTCTTTAGACACTTCTAAGGTATGTTTACCGGCGTAGAGGAGATCTAGTCGCTTTCGCACAAGGTCATTGCCTAACCCGCTATAGGGCAGCTTCACCGACTTTGAGTCATATTTATTTTCGCAGACCAGTTGTATTGTTTCATCATGGACAAAGATGTTCACCGTAATGGCATCTTTCAGTTTTTTGTTATTCGTATGCTTAAAGGCATTTTCAATAAATGGAATAAAGACCATGGGAGCCACATACCTGTCGCCGATAATGCCGGTTACGGCAAAGTGAACATACGTTTCGTTTGCCGTTCTTATTTTTTGCAACGCGATGTATTTTTCGATGTATTCCACCTCCTGTGACAGCGGTATTTTATCGGCCGTTGTTTCATACAGAACAAAACGTATGATATCGGATAGCTTATTCAAATAATCAGACGCCTCAACCGGATCTCTTAGAATCAGCGTGTCGATATTGTTGATGGTGTTAAACAGAAGATGCGGGTCAAGTTGTGATTTGATCAGCGCCATTTCCATCTCATGGTTTTTTTCCTTCAAAATCTGCCGAAGCTTGATCTCATTAAACCAGGTTATAAATCCTTTTATGACCAATGCTACGGCTCCGCACAGAGAACCAATAAAGGTCATAACACCTATTACTCTCATGGCGGTAGACCTTCCGTTTTTTCCCCCTTGATCCATGTCTAGGACATGGCCTGATTCGATCAGATACCGGTGCAGGATATAGGCGATGACAGATACTCCGGCTGAAATGAATATACCAACAACTACGGAAAGTAAATATTTTTTCTGCTGAAGGTAGTTGGGAAAGAGTAAGAAATAATATAAATAGAATGAAACGACGGAAGGGATAAATGCAAAAAGGAAAATATTTTGCAGAGCAATTACGACGCGGGATTCCCGGTTAGTTGCATAAAGACCGCTTCGATAGTAGACGGCTACGATGATGAAGACCAACAAGAGATAACACGCCCAAAAACCGATGTGTAGTAAAACGACAAACGACTTTTTCATGATTTCAAAATGACCAACCAGAGGGGGATGAGGCCTTTCTTCAGCTTTTTGGATTGAAAAGAATGATCAACCCGCAAGAGTTGTATGCAAAGTAGTCGATTAGTTGGTGATTACATGCTTTCCCGTGCCGTTCCAACTAATTGATTCTACATCCCGTTGTCAAAATTAAGGGTTGGAACGTTTCACCGAGCCCGTTATTTATTCTAATCGTCAGATTCTCCTCGTCGCAACGGCTGCCCCCAATAGAATGAAATTGGTGACAATCTTTCCCGAAGGCCCTGGAGGGGGCGGAATATATCAGTGCCGGGTAAAGCCACGCGAATAAAACAAACGTGAAAGGAAGAAGCTGTGCCAAAACGTATTATTTGAAAGGTCAAACCAAATTATCTCTTGCCTTTGCTCTGCGCGGTTAGAAATGCTTTGGGTACAACACGACGCATGATTAAATCGACAAAAGGACCTCCTACAAAAACTACCCAGGGAACTAACGAAATAGTGAGAATGAACGTTCTTTGATACAATGGAAGGACAGATAATGTTTCGCCAAATAATTGGGAAAACAACGTGATGGATGGGTAGATTACAACCCAGATCTTGAACGATGTGATAACTTTCATTTTCATAAAGATCCGTTCTTTTAATATTGATTAATAGGGTTTTATAACCTGTCCGGTGTTCCCGCCGAATACACTTTTGCGAAAGCCATATTCCAGTTGTTGCATGGTTACTGGAATGTCTCCCGGAAAAAATGGGAAATAGTGGGGTGAATCTTCAATAACAGTGGGGCTCACAGCATTGATGCGAATTCCGTTTTCTAATTCTATTGCTGCAGCCCGCACAAATGCTTCAACTGCACCATTGGCTGCAGATGCATTGGCAAAGTTCAATTGAGGGTCATGAGTCAAAGCGCCGCTGATTAACGAAAATGAGCCTTTGGGATTGATGTAATGTTGCCCAATAAGAACTAAATTGATCTGTCCCATTAGTTTACCCTCGATGCCTTTCCGAAATTCGGTAGCTGTCATTTCTTTCCATGGACCGACATACGTTGGACCTGCTGTGCAAATGAGTGCATCGAAAGCACCGACCTGTTTGTACATGCACTCAATCGATTCGGCGGATGTAATATCTGTCTGGACATCTCCCCCTTTCGAAGCAACTTTTATTATTTCATGCTCTTTCTCAAATGCACGTGTTAGGTGCTTTCCCATGGTTCCTGTTGCGCCTACGATGATAATTTTCTTTTTCATTTTCATACAGATTACTTTTTTGAATAGGGTCCCGATACCTATCGGGATTATTCACAAAAGTACTTCTGTGTGCAATCAGCAGTATAGGACATAAATGCAGTTTGACAGGACTTATCTAAGATTATGCCGGAACGCCTCAGGTGAATGTCCTGTATGCTTTTTGAAGAATCGAATAAAGTAAGAAACATCGTCATACCCCAGATGGTATGCTATCTGGGTAACTTGATTGGATGTGGCAAGAAGGAATCTTTTTGACTCCAGAAGAATAAATTCATCAATAAGTTCGGAACAGGTTTTACCAAGAGTAGCCTTCGTGATTGCATTAAGCTGATAAATGGAAAGATGTAACATATCAGCATAGTGAGATACCTGCTTATGCGTAGAAATATGGGTCTCCAGAAGTTCTACTAATTCTTCAGTACGTTCCTGAGGGTATAGTGTACCGCCACCGGAAGTACTTGCTTCATTTTGCCGATGTCGAACCAGTTCAATAAAGAAAATACCCAGGTTCGCCTTTATTACTTCCCGATATCCTTCTTGCTTGTCTACATACTCCTGAAAAATATATTTCAAAATAACCAGTAACTTTTTAATCCGTTTAGCATCAAGCTGACAAAGGTTTTTACTACTCACCTTACGCAATAGCTGTCTTGATGCCTGGTCATTACTATAGTAGAATTCCTTATTAAATTGCATCAGGTATCCGGTACTTCCCGCTTCCAATTTGAGTTTATGTACTTGACCGGGACGCAGGAAGAAAAGTGAATGATCACAAACGTTGTACGATGTAAAATCGATTTCATGATTCCCCATACCTTTTCTCAACGCCAGAATAAAAAAGAAATCATGTCTGTGAAGTTCCTGAATCAGGTCTTTTCCCGCAAGCAAATCCCGGATATCCCGTACACTAAAGCGTTCAGAAAAAGTCGACTCATTCTGAGTCGCTTTGATATGCCTTAGTGGGATATTTTTCATTACAAGAGACCCTGGCCACAAAAATTCCTTCGATGGAATTGAATTCTTTGAATATAATGAAGGAAAATGTATTCAACTATTGCAAAGGATCCATTCCTGGTCGACACCTGCTGATTACCTACCGGGCGGAAACTCACTCCCTGAAACCCAAACCACCAATCACCGATCATCCACCTAAGGTCTAACCGAAAGAACCCCCTTAAACTCCCTGTTCCCAAAAAGTATCAGGTAATAATAAACCCCGGCACTCTCTCCCTGCGCATACCACCTGAACCTCCTGTCCGTACTCTCAAACACCTGCTTCCCCCAGCGGTTGTAAATGCGAATGAACTGGAAGCGCCCGGCGCAATTGTCCCGGGGCAGGGAGACCTGGTCATCGGGATTGATGATGCCGCCACAACCGGTGTCGATAGAGGCCGCAACCGGATCGATCCCCTCCACAGCAAAATAATCATTGCAATTGTCGCCGTTGGGTGTAATGACATTGGTTGGAAGGAAGGGTTTGCCGGTGTCCTCTATGTCTTTGATATTCAATTCAAGGGCAACCGTATCTCCTTTCACATTAAAGCAATGGTCGTCGGTAATACCAAAGCGAAAGACGTACTGATTTTGATAAACACCATCGTGAAAAATAGAGCAATCCGGATTCCAGGTGAACGGCGAGGCCACTGTGCCCAGGCCCTGAACATCGGTA
>DATHFS010000834.1:0-2475 GCA_035317975.1 Cyclobacteriaceae bacterium
CTGTCTTGCCGGTAGCTCGACATTGTTCACACCCGATCATTGCTCCCATCCCAAATGTAAAATAATATGCTACGCCACTCCTCCTCACACTTGAATCGGAACCCACGGTGCTTGCGGCGCGACCGGTCCGGTGCAGGGAGATCGCCAGAAGAAGAAGGATGAATATTTTTTTCAACATGGCTATTGCTTTCCGATCGGGATCTGGCTCAGCAATCTGATGTTCTTCACGTCGGAATAATCGTATTGGAAGATCCCATCGGAGCCGATCATCATGGCTACCTGGTTGATTGGAATGACGTCCAGGGCGCTGATCGAATCGTAGTGGGCAAGGCTGTGTTGCGTTATCGTGAGCGGGTCACTGGCATCAAAAATCCTCAAGCCGGCGTCGCCATCACAAATAAATAATGTGCCGTTGTCGATGCCCACACCATGAGGGTTGGTCATCGGGTACACACTGACCAATTGGGGTGACTTCAGGTCTTTAATATCGATGACTTCCAGTTGATTGGTATCGACGTGGCAAAGTCCGCCGCTATACAGCGTTACATAAGCGTAGTCGCCTTCGACTGCCACGGGATCACAGCTCAAGATATGATCGTACTGGCTAAGCAATTGGGGTTGATCCGGCGTAGTCAGGTCAAAAATGTACATGCCGGCCCTCGCGCCGACAAACAGATTCGACCCGTGGGGAAACAACGTTTCTGCGTCCCAGGCAACATCAATGGATTTTCCTGCGAGTGGGTTTGTCTCAGAGGAGATATCGACTACATGAAGGTGGGAACCGTCCAATCCATAAAGAAAGTGGTTGACGATCGCAAACCTCGCTGTCGAGCCGCCAACACCGGGTGTACCGGAGGGAACGACGGTCATCGTCTTTGGCGAAGGAGCGCCACTGGCTGGAAGCATGGCTACTCCAGCGTCATAATAGATTCCGCCCCAGGGCTGCACCTGTGCCTCGCACTCGCTTTGCATGACAGAAACCGTATTCTGAATTTCAAAACTGGTCACAATGCCTTTTTGAGGATCAACGCTAAAGCCATACATGGAATAGGCGCTAAACAATCCTTCGATCCGGTTGACTTCCTTAATGTTATGAATGTCGCTGATATCAAAGGCCACCAGGTCGATATAACTGTCGGCATACAACGTCGTGCCCTGAATGGCCAGATCGAGGTTTCCGGGAATGTTCAGGAAGCCGATGGGTTGGGGTATTGCCGGATCATGGTTGTCAAAAATATGGATTCCTTCGCCGGCTTCGTTGACGAAAAGGAATGCGTCCTTGACGTAAATTTTTCCGAGGTTCTTGACTTCCCGGGCTGCCCTCATTCCTGCAGCAGCCTTGATTTCTGCCGTTGTGGAATAGACCGGAGCATAATAGACGAACTTGCTTTTGACCTGGCACTTGTCAGAACACCGGTCGAATGAGAAAACGAAGGTGAGAAGAAGAAAAAAGAAAGCAGGCTGGAGCGAAACGGGTTTGAATTTCATGGCCTTTCTGTTTAGGTATACCCGTTGGACACCTACTCTACCCTGAAAGGTTGGAACGTTTAACGAAGAAACGCCGGTCGTTTAGATCTTCACGATTGGCCGGACCTCATGCGAAGCCGGATCAAATGGTATTGAGCAATTCCCCACTCCGCTATCCAAAAGAGCCCGGTTAGGATAAGGGAGAAAAGGAAAAATGCGACGGATAAGGGGTTGGATGGTCTGTAGATCATAGGTTGAGTTTTTTTAGGTTGAGTTTTGTTAATCTTGAGTCATTCGTCTTGCGTTTCTAATCTTGGGTCTTGAATCATTACACCCCTGTCTGACTTAACTCAAGACTCAGGACTAAAGACTAAAGACGTACTACTACCGTAAAATATACCGGAACCGGAAACCAATATCCGTCACATACGGATGGTCTGCCGAGCCCGATTTGAATACCGGATCAAACAAGTAGCGGATTCCCGGCACAATGGAAATCCGGTACTGACGGCTCATCCGGTAGCTTAATTCTGTACTGATCAATCCAGCCCAGTTCACTGACCGGTACGGTGAATCGGTGCCTGCCCCCTGTGAGAAACTGCTCACTTGCCCGCTGGGGTCTTGCAACGTATTGCGGAGAAGAAAATCGGCTGATACACCTGCATTCATTTGAAAACCCAGTTTCCGGTCAACTATCAAATAGCCGGCCTGAACCGGAATGGATACAAATTCGAGCACGCTATTAATAGGATACGTGTTGGTAAACGTAACCGATGAAGCCTGTTTGAGGCTGCTATAATTTGCTAAATAGGCCTGCCCAAGGCTGGAAGAATTGGAAGTGTACCCCGAGGTTTGATTCAAATAGTTGATTCCACTCTGGATTACCCACCGGCGGGTGATGCGCTTGCCGATGGTAAGCCCGGCGCTGCGCGACGACCCCACCGGAGACCGGCTTACGTTTGATCTTACGAAAGACATCGATGTGGCGGAATAGGATGCAGAGGGCGA
>DATHFS010000835.1:0-7264 GCA_035317975.1 Cyclobacteriaceae bacterium
CAAGTTTTACAACCGGCTTTTCCGTTACGATCGATGCCAATGCCACAGACAGTGATGGCACGATAGCTAAAGTGGAGTTCTTTCAGGGAACGACGAAGTTAGGGGAAGACCTCACGAGCCCCTATAGTTTTGAATGGACCCCCTCAACTGAAGGAAGCTACGTGATCAGCGCGAAGGCTACGGATAATACAGGAGCGATCACTGTTTCGGCAGAAGTACCTGTGGCGGTCACGCTTTCGGCAGGAGTTACTACCGGCATCAATGAGCTTGTTGCCTCAAACAAGATAGCCGTGTTTCCGAATCCGATCGTTGATAAATTCACAATACAATACACCTCTCCCGCAACACAGGAGGTTCAGGTAAGTATCATTGACATGGCAGGTACCCTCATCAAGCAAATGATGGTGACAGCCAATGCCGGAGCAAACGACATTGGGTTCGATACAAATTCTATTTATAAAGGCATTTATATCCTGGTATTCACTCCTGCGGATGGACATAAATCCACAGAAAGGATTGTTATCAACAAATAAATAGTATTAAATGAAATAGTTTTGTTGCGATCGCCCCTCTAAATTGTCGGAAATGACCCCTTCAATTGACCAAATATGTAATTATTTTTGCCATGGCTGGTCCTGGAAGAGGTGATGGAGGAAGAATGATAATAGCAGACAAAAGGCTTAAAAATTGATAAAATCTACCGGATATAAGTCGGGGATTGTTGTTATTCACTATTAAGAGTATACAGACCTAAAATCAAAATGCTATGACAGCCATACGGGTTCTTGTCGGTACGAAAAAAGGTGCATTTGTCCTTGCTTCGGATGCCAAACGTGTAAAATGGGAGGTCGACGGCCCCTTTTTTGCAGGATGGGAAGTGTATCACATGAAAGGATCACCGGCGGATCCGGACCGGATTTATGCATCGCAAAGCAGCGGATGGTTCGGACAGATCGTCCAGCGATCGGATGATGGTGGTAAAACATGGTTCCAACCGGGATTCAAGCTTGGCGAAACCACTACTACCGCTGAAGGAATGCCGGTAACGGAAAGCAACAAGTTTGCTTACGACACCACGGAGAAGGGTAAGCCGCTTACGACACACCAGTGGTACGATGGCACCCAGCATCCATGGGAGTTCAAGCGCGTATGGCATATGGAACCATCCATGACTGATGCCAATACCGTCTATGCCGGTGTGGAAGACGCGGCACTGTTCAAATCTACGGATGGCGGGAGTATCTGGAAGGAACTTTCAGCATTGCGTGGTCACCGCACAGGTTCATTGTGGACACCCGGCGCGGGCGGTATGGCCGTACACACGATTATTGAGGACCAAAAGAATCCGCTGAAAATCTATATCGCTATCTCGGCTGCCGGCGTCTTCAGAACGGATGACGGAGGTAAAACGTGGAAGCCGATCAATAAAGGTTTGTCATCCCAATACATCCCTGACCCGGCTGCAGAGGTAGGTCATTGTGTGCATCGGATTGCGATGCATCCTTCCCGTCCGGAGGTGTTATTTATGCAAAAACACTGGGATGTCATGAGGAGCGATGATGCGGGCGAGTCCTGGTACGAAATCAGCGGCAACCTGCCCTCCGATTTTGGTTTCGTGGTAGATGTTCATGCGCACGAACCCAACACCGTGTATGTGATTCCGATCAAGAGCGACTCCGAACATTTTCCACCGGAAGGAAAGTTGCGCGTCTATCGCAGCCGAAAAGGCGGAAATGAATGGGAAGCGCTCACCAAGGGACTTCCTCAAAAGGATTGTTATGTAAACATCCTTCGTGATGCAATGTGTGTTGACCAGCTCGACCCGTGTGGGATCTATTTTGGCACAACGGGAGGACAAGTGTATGGATCCTCCGACGGAGGCGACAACTGGAAACCGATCGTACAAAATCTCCCCTCCGTTTACTCCGTAGAGGTTCAGGCCATCCCATGATTCGTGTTGCTCTTCCTTATCATTTGCGCAATCTGGCCAACGTGGGATCGGAAGTGCAATTGTCGGTGACCGGAGACGTCACCGTGCGATCCATTTTGGACGCCATCGAGGGGCGCTATCCCATGCTTGCCGGTACGATTCGCGATCACGATACGAAACAGCGCCGGCCGTTTCTGCGGTTCTATGCCTGTGGAGAAGATTTTTCGCTCTCTTCCCCGGATACCCGGTTGCCCGATAAAGTAATAACGGGAGAAGAACCCTTTCTGGTGATCGGCGCGGTTGCGGGGGGATAGTATCTTACTTAATAGAACCAACAGAGGTTCAGCCCGGAGCGGTCGTTCCGGTAGCTTCCGATACCTATCGGGACGGCATCGAACTTTTCTTTCCTGTACTTTATAGTAATTGTGACGGAGCCATTTTCAAAAATTCCTGCCAGGGTATTCCACTATTGCCAACGAGTAGTACTTTGCCAGGCTGATGTTGTTTTTTAAAAGCCTCCATGCCCGGCGCCTTTTGCTTTGCACCACTTTTTACTTCAAGCCCTACTACTTTCCCTTTTCCCTCCAGCACAAAATCAATTTCATCATTTCTGTGGCGCCAATAATGAACCGTATACCCTTCACTCAATTGATGGTTGACTAAGTGTGCTCCTATCGCGGCCTCAACCCAACGGCCCCATACATCAGGTTTTACACGCACGTCTTTTAAACTTTCAGTTTGTTGAGCCGTTAGCAGGGCTGTGTTGTGTACCTGAAACTTCGGACTTGATGAACGTTGCCGTAATTGTTCGCCAGTATATTTCTCAATACCTGCCAGTAATCCCGCTGTGTCAAGCAACTGTAAGTAGTGAGCGAGGGTCGTAGTATTCCCTGCATCCTGCAACTGCCCAACAATTTTTGTATAGGAAAGCACCTGGCCTGAATACAGGCACCCTAGCTCGAAAAGCTTCCGCAGTAACGCAGGCTTGTCAACACGGGTGAGCATGAGAATATCTTTTGAAATGCTCGTTTCAATGAGCGCATCGTTCACATACTTTTTCCAACGATCTTCTTCACTCATCAAACTGGCTGCACCTGGATAGCCACCAAACCAAACATATTCATCAGCCGTCACCCCAAAGGCTTCTTCCATTTCTGTCAATGGCCAATGGCCGAGGTACATTGTTTCGAAGCGACCTGCTAATGATTCGGTTAAACCTTGTTGTAAGAGTAACCGGGATGAACCTAACAAGATAACCTTAATGGCTTGTTGAGTGCGTGTATCTTCATCCCACAATTTTTTAACAACTTCACTCCAGTTGTTAATCTTTTGAATTTCATCAACGGCTAAAATAAAATCCACTGCTCCGGAAGCTTTCCACTGCAATCGGGCTGTTTGCCATTGCTGCTCTAGCCAAACCTCCCCTGTATTGGGCACAGCATCGGCTGAAACAAATAGATGCGGAACCGCAAGCCTTGCCAGCACTTGGCCTGTAAGGGTGCTCTTACCCACTTGGCGAGGCCCCATTAGAACCTGAATGAAGCTTCTAGGTTCCCTCAAACGAGTACTAAGTTGTTGAATATAAGGCCTTTCAAACATTATTTACAATTTACTCAATTAACTGAGTAAATATACTCAATCTTTTTAAAGCGCTACAAACTACATTAGCGTACGTCACCATCATTTGTAGTTCAATTTCATTTTTGAATCCAGGTATTATGTTTGACGCTGGCGCGAAAGAATTTGACGTGATCATTTGCGGAGCAGGTCCTGCGGGGTGCACGTGTGCCTTGTCGCTGGCCGATTCAGGTTTACGAGTTGCCGTTCTTGAAAAAAACAGTTTTCCACGCGATAAGACCTGTGGCGATGCTGTGGCTGCCTATGTACCAAAAGTGCTGGCTACCATCAACAGCTCGCTGACCAGAAGCCTGGGAGATTTTACCGAAAAAATCAGTGTGAATACCTGCCGCCTTGTAGCACCCAATCAAAAAGCGTTCGACCTCCGCTTTAGCCAAACCGGATTTATTTCAAGAAGAATGGACTGGGACAATTTTCTTTTTGAAAAGGCCTCTGCGCAAAACAACACCACATTTTTTTTAAACCATACCATACGTGATATAACGATCACCAACGATGGGGTAACCGTCATGGCCGGCAACACGGAATTTAAAGGCAGCATGGTGATCGGCTGCGATGGCGCTCATTCTGTAGTAAACAGAAAAATAACCGGTACAAGACCTGATCCGGATCATCATTGTGGTGCGGTCCGGGCCTATTACAGCAACGTATCCGGTATTCCTCATGATACGTTTGAGATCCATCTGATAAAAGATCTTCTGCCGGGATACTTCTGGATCTTTCCTGTCAAAAATAACATGGCGAATGTCGGTCTGGGTGTTCTGTCGGCTGTGATCTCGGGGCGAAAGATGGATTTGCGCACTTCCCTTCAAAACGTTCTGGACGAAATCCCCTCCATCCGTGACCGTTTTAAAAATGCCGAACGTATCGGGAAGATCGAAGGATTTGGTCTGCCTTTAGGATCCCGGAAGGTTCCCATGAGCGGGGATCGTTTTATGTTGTGCGGAGATGCGGCATCGCTTATAGATCCCTTGTCCGGTGAAGGGATCGGCCAGGCCATCGTATCCGGACGGTATGCCGGATGGCAGGCAAAAAAATGTTTTAGCGAAAATAATTTTTCCGCAGGCTATATGAAGCAGTATGACGCGCAGGTGTATACCAAATTCTGGTCGCGGCATCGTAAAAACCATTTCATCCGGCAGGTGATGAACAACGAATGGCTCCTTAATGGTGTTTTAAATGCAGCACGTAAAAGCAAATTAATCAGGGATGTTATATCGAAAAGTTTCGCTTGACACTCATCCCTATTTGGAAAACTCTCCGAAGTGCCAAAGAATGCCGGATGGATCGTGCAAGAAACATTCCCGGCCCCAGTGATCCACCCGTATAGGGGTTAATTTTACATTGTTGTATTTAGCAGGTAGATTTAAACCGAGAAGTTCATCCCAAAACCTCGCAACATTCTCTACTTCAAGAAAGATCATGGTATTGCCTACCCAATCCTGCACGTAAGCGTCTTGCAGATAAAATCCCAGTTGCCCCGTTTTAAATAAGGACATCGTGGGTGTCAGCGTTACTTCTTCAAATCCCAGATCCCTGTAAAACCTTCTTGACAGTTCAAAATCCTTTGCGCCTATAAAAGGCCGTATGGATAGCGCTTTATGTTCCATAAATGCGATTCTAAATGGTTATAAATCCTTACTGAGATCAAATGTAGGGAATCATAGAAGCTAATGCACTTGATATGATCTTCCTCCCGCAGATCTCGCGGATGCCCGCAGAAGGTTTGCTGTTACCAAGGAATTCAATGTTTGCCGTAACTTGAACGGACTACAGATTTGAGTTATATTCAGGCCAGTCACGAGTCATTTGGATATTCCTGACCTCTGACGGTGCACAAAAGCGGTATTTCCAGGGACGATGTGCACATATTGACAGAATGATCGGACGATAGAAATTCAGGAAAAATGAAAAAGACGACATTAATAATTTTATCCACTGCGACATCATTCTGTTTTGGTTTCGCATGTAAGACAATCCTGACAAAACAATCTAACGACCAGAAACAAATGAAAAGAGTAACAGGTATTGGCGGTATCTTTTTTAAATGCAAAGACACCAACAAAATGAAAGAATGGTATCAAAAACATCTTGGTTTAAATACGAACGAATACGGGGCCGTATTTGAATGGTGGCAAGGTGCAGACAGCACTAAAAAGGGATTTACCAATTGGAGTCCGTTTGCCGAAACAACAAAATACTTTGCGCCTTCGACAAAGGACTTTATGATAAACTACCGGGTGGAGAATCTGGAAGCACTTGTAGAAGAGCTTAAAAAGGAAGGTGTTACAATTGCTGACAAAATAGAAACGGTTGAATACGGAAAGTTTGTTCACATTATTGATGTGGAGGGAAACAAAATAGAACTTTGGGAACCGAATGACATCGAATACGAAAAATTAGGCAAACAAATCGGGAGCAAGACAACAAAATAACTTCGCAAATTAGGGACTTAACTCAGCTGAAAAATTGGACCAATTGAATTGAAATCCAGCGACAAAAGACTGCTTTCTTGAAACTGGTGAGGCAACTGCCAAAAAAAGATAGGATTCGCCTTTCTAAAGAACTCGAAAGGGACATTGTCAATGCCAAACTGACATCCTTATTGAAATCTTTCAGAACGGATGGCCTCGACCAAGATACAATTGACAAAGAAGTGGAGATTGTAAGAACTGAATTGTATGCCAGGTCTTGAGATAATCTTAAAATGTATGAAAAGAAATCACCCCGCATTTAAAAAAGAAGCTGAACCCTTTTACAATATCATAATGGAAGGCCTTAGAGGTGAAGTAGAGGGAGAACATTTTTGGGACGCTGTTGCCAAAGATGCCGTTTTTGAATTTTTATATAATTTTCCAGGGTTCACAAATAAAATCGAAGGTCGGGCAGCTTATATGGATTGGTTCGGAGGGTATCGCAATATTCTACATTCAGCAGATCACCTTAGAATTCATAAATCAAAGGAACCTGGCGTTGTAATTTTAGAGTATGAAGTGCACGGCATAACTCCCACAGGCAAACCATACGACAATCGTTTTTGCTCCATTGTTACAATTAAAAATCGAAAAATTGTGCATTGGCGCGACTATATGGATTCGCTTGCTGTAATGTTATCAGAATCCCGGGATGACTTAGGCTAATCATTCCATTGGACAGGAAATCAGATTCGGGGATTTGAGGGGTTCTATCCGCGGTGGCTGTAACTATTGATCGGATCACGGGTTTCCCTACCGGAAACCAACCTACTTGCCACCCATGATCAGAAGTTACCTCACCATCGCCTGGAGAAATCTCGTCAGAAACAAAGGGTACGCCCTGATCAATATCGGCGGACTTGCAACGGGTATGGCGGTGGCTATCCTCATCGGATTGTATATCTATGATGAGCTGTCGTGGGACAGGAATTTCAAGAATTACGACCGTATTGCCCGCGTTCTTGTTAACAACGAGAATTCCTCCGGTTGGTATCAGCAGTGGGGTACCGCAACGCCGCTCGCTGCCGAAATCCGGGCAGCGTATGGCGGCGACTTTGATCATGTGCTGCTCTCCTCGCAGGGGATGACGGCCACCTTATCTTCAGGCGATACAAAGGTCACGCAGGACGGTTACTACTTTGAACCGGGCGTAGCCGACATGCTGTCATTCGAGATGATTCGCGGATCGCGGGACGGGCTCCGGAATCCGGAATCCATTATG
>DATHFS010000836.1:0-4313 GCA_035317975.1 Cyclobacteriaceae bacterium
GTCGGTTACGCCCAATTTGATTTTACCGCAGGCGCTTACGGCCACCTCGTTTGTTCTCAACAGTTACAATAACTATGGTTCCCAACTCGGGGGGAATGCGGCCAATGCCGGTGGCTATGGGGGCTTCAATGAGTTCGTTACCTACTCCTACACGTCTGGCAGTTGGAATATGTGGAGTCCGACGTATGATAACCTGGAAGATTACCAATACATCATTGATAAGACGACAGGGGATGCTGCGAATATTTATTTTAACGCCGTAGCCACCATCATGCGGGTTCATGGGTTCCAGTTGCTGGTAGATGCATACAATGACATTCCTTACACCCATGGATTAAAGGGTGCAGGCGAACTGAACCCTCCTTATGACAAAGGACCGGATGTGTATGCAGGCCTCGCTGTGGAGTTGGACTCTGCGATGGCCAGGATCAACCGGGGCAATGCCATGGCCACAAAAAATCCGATTGATAATTATGATGTTGTTTTTCATGGGAACATGTCGAAGTGGATGCAGTTAGCCAACACGCTCAAGCTGAAGTTGATTGTTCGCGGACTGAATAATTCCGGGACCAAAGTCACGTTTGCCAATACAAGTTTTGATCCCAATGGCGGCGCACCTTTTCTTACCACGGATGCCCTGATCAACCCCGGCTTTACCCGCGATATCAACCGGCAAAATACAGCCTGGAATAATTGGGCCTTCACGTATACCGGAACCGCCGGAAACAAAGCATGGGTACCGACTCTTTGGATCTTAAGTTGGTATGATGGCACAAATTTGAATGATCCGGACCGCGGAAAGGCCATTTATTTTGAGTTTGGGAGCATACCCAGCGACCAGATCGGCAATCGATTAGGAAGGGAAACAGTGGATGCGCCAAAATGCCCGACCGGCGGCCGGTGGTATCCTGGCACTGACCGTACCGGAACCTCTGCCGGAAATTCAACAGGAGTATTGAAGGGACCCAATGCAGGGTACCCCTTGATGACGGCCGCAGAGAGCTACTTCCTCCAGGCTGAAGCATATGTAACAGGGATCGTCATCCCCGGTGGAAGCGATGATGTGACCAGTTTCAGAAATGGCGTAACGGCTTCTTTCACCTTCCTGTATACGCTGCCTGATCTTTCCGTTTCCGGTTCGCCCGCGGCCGATGCTGCGACATATATGGATGTGACCAACACCGGAAATTACCTTGCTGACTATTCGTCCGTTTCGGGGAACCTGCAGAAACTGGAGGCGATTACAACTCAAAAATACATCGCCCTTAATTATATCCACAGCCACGAGGGCTGGAATGAATTCCGAAGGACGGGTTATCCCAGAGTAGCGGAAAGCGGAAGGACGGCGACCAACACGTTTGCTTCGACTGTTTCGAATCAAACATTCCGGCCGGATGGGTTGCCTACTAGGATTCTTTATCCTACCTCCGAGGCACAGTATAACCCGGCCAATCTTCCTTCGGGCATTGATCCTTTTACAAAACTCATTTTCTGGGCTAAATAAAAACCATTCCGATGAAACGAGCATTAATTAAAATACCCGTATATATTATCATGTTGGTGTCACTGATTGTCACATCTTGCTTGAAGGGAGACGAGATGAATACACCTCCCTCAGCCTCTTCGGCATTCCTTGCCATGGCAAATGATCCCGTCCTGCTGAGTTCTGGGGGCACTGCTCTCAACTCTGGGTTGAGGTATTTCAGCTCTGCAAATTTAAGTTATCCGCCAACCGATTTGCAAGACACCGCTACGGTTGCGATTACCATGCAGGGCGTGAGCTCAATTGGGAATGACGTGAGTGTCACACTCGCCGCAGACCCAGCTGCGCTGCTTGATAATTATGCCACGGACTCCATCGCCTATGAGGCATTGCCTGATTCCACCTATTCGCTCATGTCTACGTCAGGGGTCATTATGGCTGGGTCGGCTACCGCTATATTCCAGGTTGTCTTCTATCCCAGCAAAATAGACCCGCATCATAGTTTCATGTTAGCCCTCACGGTTTCTTCCTCATCTCCCGCAATTCCGTTGAGTTCCAATTATGGACACGTTTATTTTCACACGATTGGTAATCCTTATAGCGGTTACTACACGGTAACGGGTTCCCTTGTCGACAATGTTGTGCCGACCATAACCGGATATTACCCGATGGCGGAGCAATTGCTACCCTTGGGTCCCCTTAAGAACACTGCCGTTAACCACGACCCAACTGGATTCGGGCCTAATTACCACCCCATCAAATCCGGCGCAAGTGTATCTGTCTATGGCAATGTCAATATGATATTCACATTTGACAAGCACGACAATGTGATACGAGTTGACAATTCATACGATGATCCCCTCCCAAGAGGTCGTACTCTTAGAATCGATCCTTCCGGTATCAATAAATATGATCCGGCTACTAAGACGATCAGAGTAAAGTATATCCTGGCGCAGGCTGACGTCGGTGATCGCACGTTTTTTGATGAGACATGGATTTTTCAGCACCCTTGATGGTTCAACAAGTAAATCTTTAAATAAAAGGTTATGTATAAAAAGAATAAGTCATTTGTAGCTTTTGTGGTTGTCATATTGCTACTTGTCACTTGCACCAAATCGGATAAGAACGGTGTGTTTTTTGCTGCGACAATCGACCTGAGGAATTCCTCCATTGCAGCTGACCGAACTCAAACCTCGTTGTATTTTTCTCTTGACGATGGAGCCACTTTTACCGATGCCCAAACTTTGCCGGTAGGACAAAAGTATAGAGTGAAGGTAGTCGACGCCAAGATCAAAGCTATATTCAAACCTGTTTATGCAGTGGATTGGTCGGCGTCTAATCCCCAACCCAGTGATGCCTCATCGCAAACTCCTGAATTTACAATGCAATCGTCAAACACCCTTTCCGCAATCATTACGGGGGATCCTTATTGTGCTTTCGTTCCTACCGTGTGGACAGGAGCCTGGGGAGGGGATGAAGTCGGTTCGTGTTGTGGAGGCACAGATGCGAATATTCTCACGCAAGACGCAACCGATCCGAATAAGCTGATCATGGATAACTTCTGGGGAGATCATGTGGATGCGTATATTCTATTTTCCGCCTCTACTCCAAACGGTGATCAGATTGTAACCATTCCAGAGCAAACAACAAGTGAAGGGGGAACGGCCTCCGGAACGGGAACGTATAGTCAATGTTATGGAACGTTTACGATTAACACGACGTATGTGCTTGGAGCAAGCACGTATAACTGGCAGTACAATTTTCACCGGTAAACCAAAAAAGAAACAATGAAAAACGAAAGGCCGCGCTAAAGCATCCTTTCGTTTTTTTATTTCATGACCTGTTTTTTTCGACCTGCCCGGAAGAATCCTCAATCGTTTGGTTTAAGTCTATTCTGACTTTTTTGCTCACTATGGTGTGCGCGCGTAATTGTTTAACAATTTCCTGGCATTATTTTCACTTTTTCTTAATAATCGCCTATTTTAGGATACCTAAATCTTAGAAACTTAAACCTAAACACTATGAAGAACGTGTTACTGGCATGCTTCTTATTGTTCGTTTTTGTGCCGGGTGTCCTGGCACAGGAGCGAGTCGTGTCGGGGAAAGTGACGTCTGCAGAAGACGGTCTGTCTTTACCCGGAGTGAATGTGGTTCTGAAAGGAACTTCAAGTGGATCCGTTACCGATTCGGATGGAAATTACAAACTTACCGTGCCTGCTTCCGGAGGTAGTTTAGTGTTTTCATTTATCGGACTTCAAACTGCGGAAGTCTCTATCGGCGAACGGAGCGTTGTTGATGTTTCTCTAATGCTGGATGTGAAACAGCTTTCTGAGATTATTGTCACCGGTACGGGAGTGGGCGTCGAAAAACGAAAGCTGGCTATTGCGGTGGAGTCGGTGAATGCGGAACAGCTTCCTGCAGCACCAACGGCTTCCGTTGATCAGGCCTTGATCGGCAAAATTGCAGGTGCTCAAATCTCCACCATTAGCGGGAATCCCGGTGCCCAGGTTCAAATTCTTTTAAGGGGTATCAATACGGTTCAAAGAGGAACCCAACCCATGATCCTTGTTGACGGGGTTCAACTGTATAATACTTCTTTGAATACGCTCGATTTATCTGCCGTAGAGAAGGTGGACGTCGTGCAGGGTGCGGCAGCAGCCTCGATCTATGGTGCGCAAGGCGCCAACGGAGTAATTCAAATATTCACCAAAAAAGGTAAATCAGGGAAGTTAAGCATTGACCTTTCTTCCAGCATTGCTTCAAACGAATACCTGAATATAGGTGGAGTGAGGAAAGCACAACTTCATGCGTTCGCAACGGATGCAAACGG
>DATHFS010000837.1:0-2573 GCA_035317975.1 Cyclobacteriaceae bacterium
AACATCCCAATAGGAGAAGTAGGCAGTAGGCAAAAGGCAGTAGGCAGTAGGCAAGGGGCAGTAGGCAAAGCGCCAGCCTACTTAAATAATGCACCCCAACTACTACTCTCTTATTCTCCGGCATAAAGAGTTGTAGTTGAAAATCGATAACGAGGGAAACTCCTATTGCCTACTGCCCATTGCCTACTGCCTACTTTCATCCTATTCCCCATACTCCTTACGCAACGTGTTTATATCGCCCATAAGCCGGTTCACATCTTCTTCCTTGGTGCCGTCGTATTTTCCACGGATCCGCCTTGCTTTGTCGATCAACAGGAATGCGCCGCTGTGAATAAATCCATCGGGTTCGGTCTGGTCCTTCATCGCGGTGGCGAAATAACTGGTTTGAGCAATCTTGTAAATAGAATCCCTGAGGCCTGTTACAAAGTGCCATTTCTTGCTTTCCACGCCCAATCGCCGGGCAAAATCATGCAGCAAGGCAACGGTATCGTATTCCGGATCGATGGTGTGCGACAAGATCATGACATCCGGCATATCCCGGGTCTCTTCATATACCCTCACCAATTGTGTTTTCATGATGGGGCAGATGGTCCGGCACGTCGTGAAAAAAAAGTCCGCCACGTAAATCTTCCCTCCAAACGATTCGTTTGTAATGATGGCGCTGTCCTGATCGACAAATCGAAACGGGGCAATGGTATGGAATACGGTATCGGTTCCATTGGCTGTACGTTCCCCGAAAATGGGGAGCTTTTCTTCTTTGCTACGGCAGGCAGAAAGGAGTAGGCAGTAGGCAGTAAACATCCCGATAGCTATCGGGAGGCAGGAGAGTGATCGCTGCCTACCCCAAAACAATTTCATCACCTTCAAAAATTTTTCCATGATCGATCGCTATTACATTTTGTCCAAAATAAACCTTTCCGTCGCGTTTGCGGTACGCGGCTAGAGTGGCAAGGGGTTCTATACCTTTTTCTGCTGTGTCCTGATTGACGGTCGTGATGGCACACCGGCTGCAGGGCTTTACACCGACAAACCGGTTATTGCCGATTCTGAAATCCCTCCACGCATCCTCTTCGAATGCATTCCCGCCGCTAAAAACCAAATTCGGCCGGAACCGGTTCATCGGCAAAGGTTGTTTTAGCCGCGCGTTCAAATCGGCCAGCGACTCCTCCCCGATAATAAGGAAGGGATAGCCATCGGCGAGGCTAACCTGCTCCTGGTTGATCTCGTATTTCGGATTAACGGGTCGCCCATTTTCTTCCGGAAAAGAGACCAATTTACAATTTGCTCCCAGCCTTTCAGAAAACCAATCGCTGCTTGCTCTGCTCACTTCAATAACCTCCACTTCGTCATCCCAGACTTTTGTCTTCGCCGGCTCCCCTTCAGCAGGAAAATCGACGTTCAGGCAGGTTGACGATTGCTCAAAGTTCACTGTTAATTGCGAACCGTCAACGCCGACTTTGAAAAGCGCCATCCTTGGATGGCCCCGTTGCGTCATGAACGTATCGTGTTCATCGATCAACATCCACCGGCGGTCGAGGCGCAGTCCTTTCTCCATCACCGATGAGGAGGAGAGGCGAATTCCACCCAATGACTTGATGGGGTATATCCAAATTTCCTTCAACCTCAAATCCCCCATGGACGTTTATTTTTTATCGTTAATTTTTAATCTACGGTAGTAAAGGTCAGCAATCACAAATCAGCAATAAACAATCAGAGATCCCTTCGACGCATTGTTTATTTTTTATTGTTAATTTTTGATTTTTGATCCAGCGGCAGTAAAGGTCAGCAATCACAAATCAGCAACAAACAATCAGAGATCCCTTCAAACGCATTGTCTATTTTTTATTGTTAATTTTTGATTTTTGATCTAGCGGCAGTAAAGGTCAGCAATCACAAATCAGCAATAAACAATCAGAGATCCCTCAAACGCATTGTCTATTTTTTATTGTTAATTTTTGATTTTTGATCTAGCGGCAGTAAAGTTCAGCAATCACAAATCAGCAATAAACAATCAGAAATCCCTCAAACGCGTTGTCTACCTTTAATTTTGGGCTAACTTAGCAATAAGTCCATTACCCGCGGCGGAGAATCGTCTACAAATTCAACCATTCCATCTACAATACGGCACGGTTGGTCTAGTTCTTTATGCCGGCGATATAGGGTTGACGCATTTGGTCGTTTAGTTAGCATAACTAATGAACGATCATATGAAACATCTAACGAAGGTTTATTTACTTTTCCCTTTCATTTGCTTTATTCTGAGCTTTTCATCCTGCCAGAAGAACAGCGACGCCGGGCCGTCAACAGCAAAATTCCCGGCCTCCACCGCTACCTATGCGGAGGACAAAGGTCTCGTGAACATCGATGTTACGCTGAGCTCCGCACAAGCACAGGACGTTACTGTCCAGTACACCTGGAGTGGTGCTGCCGGCACGTATCTCGATGGAGATTTTAAATTTGGTACACCCGGTTCTATTGTCATCAAAGCGGGCGAAACCACGGGCTCTATCCAACTTCAAATCATAGACGACACCCAAATTGATGCGGATGATGTTGTGACCCTGACGCTTTCC
>DATHFS010000838.1:0-6577 GCA_035317975.1 Cyclobacteriaceae bacterium
CTTCTCTTGTACAAGACAATAGGATTGCCACTCACCGGGAGCTTGCAGATAGCGGTGTTGGTCGGCATTAAAAAGAAAAGATTCAAAATCGAATTTGAATCCCTTCGGAATTGATCCTTCAATGAATTTGAGTTCTTTCAATTAATAAGGAATTCCAATTTTCTTATACAAAAAGTGCATCAGCCAGGCAGGTCCGATTAGCAAAAACTGAAGATCTTTAAGGAACGACGGTTTCTTGCCCTCCACGTTGTGACCATAAAGCTGACCTATCCAGGCGACAACAAAAATGATCAGGCTCACCAGCCACAACGATAATCCGGATTCGACTATGGTCTTGTCGATAAATAAGCAGGCCAGCCCAAACAGGGCCATGCCAATGGCGAGGGTAATGGAAAGTGAAACGTAATAGGCAATGGCCAGCAGCAAGGCGACCGTGGCCCAGTTGGCATACGGATTCCCCGGACCCAGATAGGACTGAACCAGACCGGATGGGATCGAGGCGATCAGCCCCATGGCACTGAAAAATATCAAGGGGACACAAATCCAGTGGATCGCCTTATTGGTAACGTTTTGATGACTTTCGCCGTACTCCGACAATAATTGATCGATTTTTCGCATATCATTACCAGATTAATTGAAGGCCATAGGAGGTATAAGGACTTAAACGATTGTCTCTGGACAACAGGGGCAAATCATTCTTGATTGCCTGCCACACTAACATTCTGTCAAAAGGATCTTTGTGGAGCTTAGCCAACCTGTGAAAACTACACACTTCAGTAAGGGACAATGGCAGCGATGCATAGTCCATTTCCTGAGTTGTTTTCCATAGGTCCTCCGGCGTACCGGCACCCAGTTCCAATTTGCCCAATCCAAATTTGATGGACAATTCCCACCATGAAACAACGCTAACCAGCACGTGGGCGTTCTCCAGAATTTCTCTCGCCTTGGCAGAAAGGCTGGTTGTCTTTCCCAGCGACCAGAGCAGCACATGGGTGTCGATGAGGTAGCTCATGAATTCAGGAATTCCTCATCAGACATTTCCCAGTCATCATGAAACTTTATGGTCATTTTACCTTCCAGGAGTCCCAATTTCCTTTTCTTCGGCTTTTCTTCCTGATAGGGCACCACCTTAAATATTTTCTTTCTCTTTCTTCCATAGGAAACGACATACTCCTCTCCTTTCAGGATCTTCTCGATAATCTGGGCCAGATTCGACTTAAACTCCCCGACCGTGATCGTTTTCATAGGACAAAATTACTTAATTTCACCCAACTTGTCAAGTTGTCAAGTTCTGGTCTTGACCTTCTCCCAGTTCTTGATCTGCCAGTGCACCTTGCCCGTCGTGAGGTGATTCCCTTGAACGTCATGGATTTTCACTTCGCAAATCACGACCACGGCATCTTGTCTTTTTAACGGCTCATAAATCGCATCGGTAAGCCATTGATCCGGAGCGGAAAATTCCGCCGTCGCATCCATTTTTCCCTGGTAGTGATAATCCATTTCGAGGCGCTGCATAATCAGCCGGTATTTCCTGGCATCCAGTTTCGAAACAAGCAAAAAGCCCGTAGTAAATTCTGAAATCGTAGCGAGTGCACAGGCGTGCAATCCGCGAATGTGGTTGAAATTTTTTCTCCGGTAGGGAATCAGTGTCTTGAGGTGATTGTCACCGATTTCTATCAATCGAAACCCATGTGGTTTATTGAACGGAATCATTCTATCGAGCGACCAGTTCAGGATCCTCCTGTAAAAGGCTGACCCTTTGGCTTTTTGAAGAATTTTGTCCGGATCCATCATACCATTTTGCTGTTGTCGGATGGGAAGGTAGCAGGAAAATGCATTACTTCAGTGGCTATTTTGCCTTATGGTTTTTTGAAATAATGCCTTTACTTGCACCCACGGGGTAGCCATTATGAAGAAGAAAATTGTTGTTCTAGGAGCCGGATTGGTTGGCAAGGCAATGGCGATTGACCTTGCCTCAACGTTTGATGTCACGTCTGTGGACATCCTGGAAGAAGCGCTGAAACAGGTTGAAAAGCATGGCATAAAAACGCAAAAGCTGGATTTCAGTGATTCTCCACTACTGTCTTCCTTCCTTTCCGGCTTTGATCTTGTGATCGGGGCTGTTCCCGGGTTCCTGGGATTTCAAATTGCCAGGACGGTGATCGAGGCCGGAAAAAACATGGTTGATATTTCCTTTTTCCCGGAGGATCCTTTTTTATTAGACGACCTGGCCAAAAAGAAAAATGTTACGATCGTCACCGATTGTGGGGTGGCGCCGGGTATGGGCAACATCATTCTGGCCTACCATAATAGCCGGATGAACATTCATTCCTATGAATGCCTGGTGGGGGGATTGCCCGTCGCGCGGGAATGGCCCTACGAGTACAAATCCGTTTTCTCTCCCATTGATGTTCTTCAGGAATATGTCCGGCCGGCGCGATATGTTCAGCACGGCGCCATCGTTGTCAAAGAAGCACTTTCCGATCCTGAATTGGTTCAGTTTGATGGCGTGGGCACCCTAGAATCATGGAACTCCGACGGTCTTCGGTCATTGATCCACACGATGCCCCACATTCCAAACATGATCGAGAAGACGCTGAGGTATCCGGGCTGTATCGAATACCTTCGCGTGTTGCGGGAAAGTGGTTTTTTCTCCTACGATGAGGTGGAAGTAAAAGGAGTTAAGGTCAGGCCCATTGATTTAACCGCGAAGCTCCTGTTTCCAGCCTGGAAGTTAAAACCAGGAGAACAGGAATTTACCGTCATGCGTATCCGTATTTCCGGAGAAGAAGGAGGCCAACTGAAACGCTACGAATACAACTTGCTCGACCGCACCGACAACGCCTCTGATACCTTGTCTATGGCCCGAACGACCGGGTACACGTGCACGGCAGTAGCCCATTTGGTCGCAGAGGGAAAATTTTCACAGAAGGGAATTTGCCCACCGGAATTCCTGGGCGACCACTTTCAGTTCATCAGGAATTACCTCACTGACCGTCATGTAATTTACACCGTAAAATAATTTCAAGATTTAAAATTCTGAATATTGAAATAGAGTCCCCTAGGGTCCGTAGGGTCCCCTTCGTGAGAGGATACTTGGGTAGTCCAGCATCGTCTCTCGAAGAGAACGATGCGAAACGACGGGGTCGTATCGTCCTCTTCGAGAGACGATACTTGACGTTAACTCTTACGTTCACCTTTGTGATATCGCATCATTTTTCTTTTTCAGAGAACCCAGGTATTCAACTAAATCGACCAATTCCTTTTCCGTCATCAGCGATTGCAAATTAGAGGGCATGAGGGAGGTGGTGAGTTTCGTGCGCGATACGATCCTGGACGGGTCAAGCGTTTGCTGCGTATTCATATACCGGATTTCTACCTTGTCTTCCGTTTCAGAGGTGATCATACCAAAGGCTTCACTCCCGTCTTTCATCTTAAAGCTGTATCCTTCAAATCCAAAACCGATTCCCTGATCCGGAAATAAGATGGACGTGTAAAGGGCCTCTTTGGATAACTTGGATCCGATCTCACTTAAGTTGGGACCAAAATTCACACCCTGACCATTGACCTGGTGACAATTGCTGCATGTGTTGGTGAATACGGCTTTGCCATTTTCAACACTTCCGGACTTATCGACCAATACGGCAACAGGTGGCAACGCATTGCCTTCTTTACTGCCGGGCAGCTTCAAATATTTTGCGCCCTCTTCCTTGACGCCCGAACGCCACGCCGATTGGAAAACACCGGCTGCGGCAACATGCAAATCCAGGGGTATCTTATTTTCCTTCGCTAAAAGAATCAGCCTATCTTCCGATTCCCAGGGGCCGCCAAAGGTGCGGACAGCAAGTTTGCGGTTGTCGAGAGCCTGTGTTGTATCACTTAAAATCCGTTCCATCAGGTTCATCGCCTTCGGGTCATACATATAAGGCCATACTGTTTTCACAATCGCCTGCACCTCGTTGTTCTTGTTTTCATGAATCACTTTTTCAACTAAGTCCAGCCTACCCCAGTCCAGTAATGCTTTCATCGATTCCTTTCCTACCGCACTGTCCGGGACTTGAATGGCTTGTGCGAGCAAATCAGGCGCCCTGCTTTCAACCTTGAACCGGGATACCAGTTCGACAAATTCCAGTTTTCCTTTATATTGATCCAACACCTTGTTGAGCGCAGCGCGAACGGCAGGGGATAGTGCACTTCCGGGATCCATTTGTTTAAGGGCATAAAATACTTTTTCACCTCGCGTTTGGGTCACCAGGTTGGAAAGCACGGCCAGCTTGGATGGATCGGTTTGAAAATCGAAGGCCCGGTAGTAGCGCAGCATATCTTTCTCATTCGACCCTTTGATGATCTCTGCCAGCAACGGCATGGCTGCTTTGCTGCGGCTGCGCCAGACGATATCGTTTCCGGCAGTTGTATTCCACCGGCCTCCCGCTTTTTTCTTCCAGGCTGCAAAACACAGGTCGTCTTTTCCGGCTGCTCCAATTCCCAATGCCTCCAAATACCACCGATCTTTTCCATCGTGCTGAAGGGCCAGGTCAGCCCATCGCTCAGCGGCTTCCTTTGAATTGTTTCCCCGCAGCGCAAGAATCGCTTCGCGGCGTACCTGGGGGGAGGCATGATGGATTAATTTGTCGATTGTGGGAAGGATATCTTTTTGTTTTGTGCGCAAATCGCGCAGCGCAGTAATGACGATATTCGGATTGAAATCGGCAAGTCCTTCCTCTAAATACGTGTTGCCTTTGGGTAATCTGGCAAGCAGCCACAACGCCTGAGCGCGATGAAAAGCATTATCGGATTTCCACAAGGATAATAAAGCGGTCTCTGCTTTTTCTCCCATGGCAGCAATGGCTGTCCACCCCAGAAAGCGAGTAGCGATGTTGGGATTCAGCAAAGCCCTGACAGCACCTTCAACAGAAGTTACATCCACTTTTTCTGAATTGTATTTCATATCCGGTGGAGCAATCCGATAGATTCTACCGCGGTTTAAATCGCCTACCTGGTGCCCGCCCACGCCGGGATCGTACCAATCGGCCACGAAGAGCGATCCGTCAGGTGCCACGGCCACGTCCACCGGACGGAACCATTGGTCCTTTTGTGCTTCCAGAATATTAACGATCGTTGATTTGTATCCTGCTCCCTCGTTTTCTACCGGGTAGGACCGGACTACATTAGGCCCTGCGTCGGCATGAACGATCTGGCCGCGAAAAACTTCGGGCAACAGACTTCCTTCATAAATAGTAATTCCACAGGGAGACCCGGCACCCGTTTGTAATAAATTAGGAACAACACCGGGATCATTCAAATGCCAGTGGCGAAGAGGAATTTCCTTTTCGAGGTTGGTTCGGCGCGTGCCCCAACTGGCGCCGGTCATCTCATCTTTAAACCCGTAATTTCCTCCTTCCATCACATAGTTAATGCGCACACCTTTATTCCCATCATCATCGTTGTCGGATTGCCATAAGTTGCCAAACGGGTCGATCGCCACTTCATAGTTATTTCGGAAATTATGAGCCAGGACCTCCACGTTGGAGCCGTCCAAAGCGCACCGCATCACCATCCCTTCGCGAAACGGTTTTCCGTCGGCGACCACCTTTCTGCCGCGCACGTCGATGACCGTGTCGCCGGCGGGTGTCAATAAGGTTTTTCCGGCATTACCAAAATTGAAATACAACTGACCATCCGGGCCAAAAACAAAAGTGTGCATGCCATGATCATGCTGAAGCCCCTGAATGCCGCTAAAGAATACCTCTTTTTTATCTGGAACGTCGTCCCCATTTTCATCCGTGAAGACAAAAACATTGGGACTGCAGGAGATGATGACTTTGTCTCCCAGCAAGGAAATCCCGAGGGCGGCATTGACATCCGTGCCCTGGTAGAATACTTTGCTTTTATCCGCTTTTCCGTCCCCGTCCGTATCTTCCAGGATCATGATCCGGTCGCCCTCTTTTTTTGTCGGGTTTTTTGGATTCATTTCATTGCGGTAGTTATAGGCCTCGCATACCCACACGCGGCCCCGGGTGTCAATGGCCATGTTGGTGGGGTTGGTAAACATGGGTTCGGAAGCGAAGAGCTGGACCTTCAGTCCCGGATACACTTTTAAATCCGCCAGGGAGGATTCAGGTGAATGTTCACCGGTATCTATCCGGCCACAGGAGGCCACCACAATCAAGGTGAATACAAAAAGCGTTTTGGAAGTAATGGAAGACATAAGCGTGTGGAATTTAGGAAAAGAAAGGTACGATAGATTGGTCAATCATCAAATCAAGGTATGAATTCCGCCAAGGAGAAGGAGTGATCAATGATTGGTAGTCGGAGATCAGTAATCACAGTTCAACAATTACCGATCACCGATTCCTTAGCCCCGCCAGCCAATTTACTCTTCCTATATCCATAACTGAAATAAATTGCCAGTCCCAATGCCATCCACCCAAAGAAAACAAGCCAGCTTCGGGCCGGTATTTCAATCATCAGATAAAGACAAAAGAGCATGCCGAGAATGGGAATGAGCGAAAGCTTTCGAATGAAGGTCATGATGGCGATCCCGAGCGATGCAATAAGAAAAATCAAAAACAGGATT
>DATHFS010000839.1:0-7876 GCA_035317975.1 Cyclobacteriaceae bacterium
AATATGGAGCTAAATGAAAAGAACTACATCCGCTTTCAGGGTACCGGCACCCTGGCAGCTTATTATAAAGAAGAAAACGGCGAGGCGGTGTTTGATAAAGAACTCGTCAACCAGGTTTCCTTTCGCAAACACGACCTGGTGACCGGCGAAGTCTTCAACAAGTTCGACCTTGTTTTGTGCCGGAACGTGATGATCTATTTCAACCAGGCGCTGCAAAATGATGTACTGAAAAAATTCCATGAGAGTTTATTCAAGTACGGGTACCTGGCGATCGGCTCAAAGGAGTCGTTGATCTGGTGTGATATTGCCAGCAAGTTCATCGTCGTGAACAACGAAGAAAAAGTGTATAAGAAAATAAAGGACTAAGGGAACCCGGCCGATGAATATGTATAACTTAAATAGCAGCTACAAGGCCGTTGTTATTGGCGGGTCGGCGGGGAGCTTCCAGGGAATTGTCAAGATCCTTGCGCAGCTGCCACCCCATTTCCCCCTACCCATCATCATGACACTTCACCGGCTGAAGCACGTACGCAATGGGTTTGTGGAAGCCTTGTCTATTAAAAGTGTATCACAGGTGGTCGAACCCTGCGATAAAGAACCAATTAAGAAAGGGAGCGTCTATCTCGCCCCCTCCAACTATCACCTCTCGGTGGAGCTGGGTAATTATTTCGCTTTGTCTACAGAAGAAATGGTGAATAACTCGCGCCCGGCCATCGACATTACCCTGGGCACCGCCGCCTATGTGTATCGCGACAAATTGATTGGGATATTATTGTCCGGGGCCAACCGCGACGGGGGCTTGGGGATGAAGTTCATCAAAGACAAGGGTGGCGTTACCATCGTGCAAGAGCCGGACGAATGTATGATCGATGCCATGCCTCGCGCCGCTATGGCGCTCACGCAAGTCGATCATGTGATGAGAGTAGACCAGATTGTTGATTTTTTGAAAGAACTAGACAAGCACTATAAATGAGCTCCCCATTTTTGAATTCGTTGAAAAAGTCCGGAACGCTGAGCCTGGTGGTGAGCATGGTCTTCTTTGCAAGTATGCTGTTCTCGGCCTATCTCCTCTTTACCCTTCCGCATAATCTGGTCATGAAAGGGGGGTTGCCCACGTTGGAATTGGCCTGGCCCGTGCTCATTAATTTATTCGTTTCTGTCGGTCTGACTTTTATTTTAGGAATTGCAGCCGTCAACAACGCGATGCAATCGGGGAAGGAAACGGTTGTTTACCTCGAGAAGAAAAAAGAAGATCATGTAACGGCGGGGAAAAGTGACGATGGCGTTGCCGGTGAATTGAGTGATGTTTCCGCGTTCAGGGCCGGACTGCAACAAACCAAGGGAGAGCGTGAAAGCCTGCAGCAAGGATTGAATACCTTGTGTCAGCTTCTTCAGGCCGGCCAAGGCGCGATCTATCAACTTAAAACCACCGGCGGAAAAAAAATCGTTGAATTAAAATATGGTTTTGCCCTAACCCTGGGAGAAACTTCGGCCCCTCAATTTGAATGGGGTGAAGGTCTGATCGGCCAGGCCGCAGCCAGTGGCAAAAGTCTCTATGTAGACGAAGTGCCCGAAGGATACATCACTATCGTCTCGGGTTTGGGCACCGCTTCCCCACGGTATCTATTAATCGTTCCCATAAAGAAGGGAGATGAAGTAAGGGGTGTGCTGGAAATTGCCACCTTCTCTCCCCTCCACGAAGGACAACGCGGCCGGCTGGAAGAAATGGTTCAGGTTTTAGCGGAGAAAATCAATTAACGAAATCGAAGACGACCGTCATGTTCAGGAACATCAAAATAAGCGCAAAGATCACCGGATTGATGGTCATGCTTTCCCTTTTCGCCGTGATTGCCATCGGCCTGTTTACCTATCATTATAACCTTGAAACTTCCCGGGAGAAGTATAACAATAACCTGAACGTGGTAGCCGACAACCGCGCCGACCTGGTCAATCATTACTTCGATAACGCGATTCATACCTTTAAATTTCTACAAGTATCCTTGTTGGGTATGCCCATGGACAGCCTGCGACACCAACTCCAGTTGATCAAGGATATCTATTCCTTTGAAGAAATAATCGTGTCCGATTCAAAGGGGACGATTATTGCTTCAGGAAACGAACTCCCTCCCACCTACGCCGAGGCTTCCGCCTTGGGCGAAGCGCCTTCGGCGGACAAGTCGGTGGGCAGGCAGCAGAAATCCTTTCCCGATCCCGACGGTGCGTTTCTTGAGAATGCTGTCAAAGGGATTCATTTCAGTACGGTTAAGAAAGACAGTTCAGGGTATGCAGTTTACCTTGGAGCGCCCATGGGCTCGCATATTTTGATTGCTAAACTCAGCCTGAACCAGGTCTACTCCTTCCTGGAAGATCTGCATGGCCTGGGAAAAACCGGGGAAACTTTTTTGGCCCAACAGTCCCCAATTTCAAAAAAATACCTGATTGTCAGCCCCTTGCGCAGCGATCCTGGCGCGTTCATAAAGTCCCTGGCACCCGGCGATGCGGCTACCAGGGAAATTAAGCTGGCGTTGGAAGGGAAAAATAATTCCGGCATGAGCGTGGACTACAGCGGAAAAGAAGTGCTGGCGGCGTGGCGAAAGATCAATGGTCCCCAGTGGGCGTTGGTAGTAACGATCGATGCCGGTGAGATCAATGGTCAGGGCAAAGCGCTAACTGAAATTTATGTCCTGGCCGGCCTCGCTATTATGCTGACTGCTGTCGCCCTGTCGATGCTGTTTTCCGGCTCGCTCATGCAACCTCTAAACTCCATGCGCCGGACATTGGAGATGGTTTCAAAGGGAGAACTGCCGGAGAACGGCAACGTGCACACAAACGATGAGTTCGGGTTGATGGCCACCAAAGTGGATGACCTGGTTCAGGCACTGAAGAACAATGCCCACTTTGCTCAAAAAGTAGGAGAAGGAAAATTTGACGCCGAGTTCAAGCCCGCCGGCGAAAATGATACGCTCGGATTATCGCTCATTAACATGCGCAATAACCTGGTAGAGAATGAGCGCCGGGACAAGGAACGCAATTGGATCGTAACAGGAGTGGCGGAAGTGGGGGGGATCTTACGGGCCCATGATACGCTTGAAGCCCTGGGGAGCGATGTCATCCAATTTATCATCAGCAAGATCGGGGCCATACAGGGCGCCTTTTATGTTGTTGACGAAAAAGATGGCCAAAAGACGATTGAGCTCCGCCATAGCTTTGCTTACGGTCGCAAAAAATACCTTAAACGATCCTTCCGTTTTGCTGAAGGACTGGTAGGTCAGGCAGCAGCAGAACAAGACACCGTGCTGCGGACTGAAATTCCGGATGATTACATGAGCATTACCTCCGGGATTCTGGGGGACCAGAAGCCCACGTGCCTCCTTATCGCACCGCTGATTACCAACGAGGAAGTATACGGCGTGTTGGAGTTTGCCGGCTTCAAAACATTTGATCCCTCGCAGGTGAAATTCGTACAGGAATTAAGTTTGATCCTCGCCCGCACGATTTTCAATATTAAAGTTAACGAGCGCACCCGGAGACTGTTGACCGAGTCACAAGAATTAAGCACGGAGTTGAAAGAGAAAACAGAGGTGCTTCGCCAAAATGCGGAAGAGATGCAAGCAACGCAGGAAGAGCTTAGACGTTCGAACCTCCTGCTGGAAGAACAAGTGGAAGAGGTGAACCGCACGCAAAAGCGCATGCAGTTGCTGCTGGAAAATGCTTCTGAAGTCATTACGATTTACGAAGAGAACGGCACCATCCGGTACATCTCTCCCTCCGTCGAAACCATTCTGGGGTACAGCCAACGCGAAATGCAGGGGGGAACTGATCTCGACAAGGTACACGCCGATGGACGCGAGGTCTATCAGGAAATGTTCCGTCGCCTCAAGGAAAAACCGGATGAAAAAGTAACGGTCCAATTCGAATACAAAACCAAAGACAGCAACCACATCTGGCTGGAATCCACGGGCACCAACTGCATGTCGAACCCTGCCATTCATGGCTACATTCTTAATTCCCGTGACATTACCGAGCGCCGTCGTGCCGAACAGGAACAACGCATGCGAAGCAAGATGCAGGCGCTGTCGGAAAACTCACCTGACCTCATCGCCCGCCTGGAACACGATTCGATCAGTTACATCAACCCGGTGATCGAAGCCTATACCGGTAAAGGACCGTTGGCCTATTTAAATAAAAAGGTAACGGAAACGGAATTGGATACAGTTGTCCTGGACGGCTGGCTTCGCATCGTGGAACAAGTCAATGTTTCCAATGATAAAGTTTCAGTCGAAATGGACTTTCCTTCCGAAATGGGTACCCGTGTGATGCAGGTGAACGCCATTCCGGAATACGATGAAAAAGAAAATATCGAATCGGTGCTGGTCGTTTCGCACGACATTACCGACCGCAAGCTGATTGAGTTGGAGATCCAGAATAAAAATAAGAAGATCAACGATTCAATCAACTATGCCAAGCGGATTCAGAATGCGATCCTGCCCAATACGAGGTTAATTAATAAAGCCTTACCGGATTCCTTTATTTTATACAAGCCGCGGGATGTGGTGAGTGGCGACTTCCCCTGGTTTGTGCAGATCAAGAACGACATTTTCATTGCCGCGGTAGATTGTACAGGCCACGGCGTACCCGGAGCCCTGCTTTCACTAATTGGATACTTCTTATTGAACGACATTGTTCGAAGCAGGAAAGTGACGGATCCCGGAAAAATTCTTGACCTCCTCGACGAGGGTGTCACGCAAACCCTTCGGCAGGATCAGGATGATTCGGCTACCCGCGACGGCATGGACATTGCGTTGTGCCGGATCAATATCGAAACCCGGGAAGTGGAATACGCCGGCGCCCACCGTCCGATGTATGCCATGAAAGGAGGCATCATGGAGGAGATCAAGGGAAATAAGTTCCCTATCGGAGGCGGTATTTATAAGAATCAAACCAACTTCACCAGCACGAAGATCAACGTTCAGGCAGGCGATTCGATTTACTTCAGTTCAGACGGCTTCCCCGACCAGTTTGGAGGGACCGAAGGTAGAAAGTTCGGACCGAAGAAAGTAAGAGAAATCGTCGAAATAGCGCACAAAAAGCCTATGAAGGAAGCCGCTGCCCTGTTTGATCAGGAATGGGAGAACTGGAGAGGTGAGCATAAACAGACTGACGACGTCCTCCTGATCGGAATTAAATTCTAATGTACCATTCTGATGACTATTTGATTATTTATTGACTATAAAACCCATAATTTCGAACCTTCAAACCATAACGCAAATGAATTTTATTTATGACCTGCACCGGACCATGATCTCTCAAAAGTTGATCCTGGTGTACGAAGGTGATTTTACCCAGGAAACGACCAAGTCTATCCTGACCATGGCGGAGCGCAACCTGGATTCCTCCGGGGAAGAAGCGAACATCAAACGGAAAGTCTTCAACGTGATGGTGGAGGCCCTGCAAAATATCGTTAAGCACAGCGATGAGTTGGTGGACGGCGTAATGAAGAGCCATGCTGCCATTTTCCTGATCGGCCGGGAGGAAAATCGCTACACGGTGATGTCGGGCAACGCCGTTCGCAAGGCAAACATTTCGAAGCTGAAGGAAAAGCTGGAAAAAATCAATTCCCTGGATAAGGAAGGGCTCAAGGAACTCTATAAAGCCATCATCAAGAACACAACGATCTCCGAAAAAGGAGGCGCCGGACTGGGCTTCGTCGACATGGCGAGAAAGTCCGGAACGAAGCTGGAGTACGAATTCCCGGAAATGAGTACGGACTACGCCTTCTTCTGCCTCAAAGTCAATGTGTCACGTGAAAAAGAATAAATCAATTCAAAAAAAATAATAAACCGGATCGATCATGGAAATTTTAAATCTTGAAGGCGCTGAGGATACCCCGAAAATTATCCTGGATAAGAAAAACGGAATTTTCGAAATCTCAGGCCGTTCGTTGCCCGAAGACTCAGCTGAATTTTACCGCCCCGTCCTGGAGTGGATTGAGGGCTATGCGGCGGCGCCTAACCCGTCGACCGAATTTGTCTTCAAATTGGAATATTTTAACACGGCCTCTTCCAAGCTGATCCTTGACGTGCTCTCGGCACTGGAAGACATCAAAAGCATGAAAATCAGCTGGTATTTTCATGAAGATGATGAAGATATGGAAGAAGCGGGAGAAGAATTCTCTGAGTTGGTGGAAATTCCTTTTGAATTCAAAACCTACTAAAATTCAGTTTATCGTTGTTCGTTAAAAAAGTCGAATATTTTTCCTGAGCCTCCCCCGTCATGACGATGTTGACCCATGAGTGAAGAAATACTGAAAGCGCTAACGCAGCTTTTCGCTATCATTTCCAAGCAAGACGGCGGCGCCACGGAAAATGAGCGGGGGTTCGTCATTAATTTCTTCCAGCAGGAGCTGGACCAGGACTCCATTAAGGAATACCTGGAGCTCTACGACACGTACTCGGGGTACACCAAACAGGGACCCTCCGCGGAAGAAGAAAAAAATAAACTTACCTCGGTTAAAGATTCGGTCAAGACGCTGGGGATCTGCAAGAAGATCAATAAGACCCTTACCCAAAAACAAAAAATAGTCGTCCTGAGCAAACTGCTGGAGTTGGTGAATTCAGACAAGAATTTAAGCTCGCAGGGAATGGAGATTATCAATACCGTTTCCACCGTTTTCAATATCGCACAGGATGAATACAAGCTGATCGAAAGCTTTGTCATCTCCGACAATCCGGATGTACTGGATTTTGCCGACATCCTCATCGTCGATGACCTTCCGGAGCAACCGGCGGGTTTGTCGAAACGCGCGCATGCCCACATCGAGGGCCACCTGGTATTCATGCGCATCCGCAGCGTGGACATGTACTTCACCAAATACCTGGGCGATGAATCCAATGTACTGAATGGATTCATCATGCAGTCCAACAAAATTTATTTGTTTTCGCACGGGAGTACGATCAAAACACAGGCAGGAGACGCGCTTTATTACAGTGACCTGGTGGCTCATTTCAATGAAGAAATAAAAACGACCCGGCTTTCCTTCAATGCACAGGTAGAGGAGTTCAAATTCCCGAATGGAGCCATTGGGTTGCGCGACGTCATGATCACAGAAGGACCGGGCAAGCTCATCGGCATCATGGGCGCCAGTGGGGCCGGCAAGACAACGTTGCTGCTCACCCTGGCCGGCCTGGAACAACCTTCCCGTGGAGAGATTTTGATCAACGGTTTCGATATCAATAAGAATAAAGAAAGCATCCAGGGTGTGATCGGATTTGTTTCCCAGGATGACCTGCTCATTGAAGAACTGACCGTCTATCAGAATCTGTTCTATAATGCCAAGTTGTGCTTTGCCAACTTCACCGAAGAACAATTGCACCAGCGGGTAATCGTCACCCTGGAGAACCTGGGCCTGGATCAGCGCAAGGACCTCATCGTCGGCAGTGTCCTCGACAAGAAAATTAGCGGAGGCCAGCGGAAAAGACTCAACATTGCATTGGAACTCATCCGGGAGCCGGCCGTCCTCTTTCTGGATGAACCTACCTCCGGTCTTTCCTCACGCGACTCTGAAAATGTCATCGACTTGCTCAAAGAACTCTCGCTCAAAGGAAAGTTGATTTTTGTCGTGATCCATCAGCCCTCGTCCGACATCTACAAGATGTTTGACAAGATGGTGATCATGGACACCGGTGGATACCAGGCATACTACGGCACGCCGGTAGAGGCGGTTACCTATTTCAAGAAAGCAACTCACCAGGTGGACAGCAATCGCGGCCAGTGCGAGACCTGTGGCAATGTCAACCCGGAGCAGATCTTTAATATTATTGAAGCCAAGGTAGTGGACGAATATGGGCAGCCTACTTCCAGGCGCAAGGTGACACCC
>DATHFS010000840.1:0-3806 GCA_035317975.1 Cyclobacteriaceae bacterium
ATTCGATAAGTCGGGCACCGTCTATTTTTATGCAGTGAACAAGAGTGGGATCCAAACGTTTAAATCGGTAATCGGTAACCGGTGATCGGTGTGATTTTAGAATGGTAAGCAGTTTAAGCATTTGGATGTTGATGTTGGCAAAAATGCAAGGTCACAAAGAACACAAAGGAATAATATGGTTGCAATTTGTATTCTTTGTGTTCGTTGTGCCTTCTTAGTGGACTTCGTGACCCTGCATTTGCCAGTTCTAATGGAAATAGTAAGTTAAGGCCAAATAGTTTAAGATAGGTCAATGCCACCGATTACCGATTACCGATCACCGACTACTTCGCCCTCATCTTTTCCATGGCATCCCACGTCTCCTTGGGTATCCCCTCAAGGTGGCTGAACTCTCCACCGTTTCGAAGCCACTCTCCACCATCGATGGTCACGACTTCTCCGTTGATATAGGCAGAGAATTCAGACATCAGGTAAGCCGCGAGGTTGGCGAGTTCCTGGTGGTCACCGACCCGTTTCAATGGAACCCGTTGAGCAGGATCGAATTGCTTGACCAGATCGCCGGGCAGCAAGCGACTCCACGCGCCTTCGGTCGGGAAAGGGCCCGGTGCAATAGCGTTGCTGCGGATGTTGTATTTTGCCCATTCTACGGCCAGCGACCGGGTGAGTGCCAGAACCCCCGCTTTGCTGCAGGCAGAGGGGACAACATATCCGGAGCCGGTCCACGCATAGGTGGTGACAATGTTCAGGAAGGTACCGGCTTGTTTTTTTTCAATCCAGTTTTTCCCCACGGCCAGAGTAACATAATACGTACCGCGCAAGACGATGTCTACCACAATATCAAAGGCGCGGTGGGATAGCCGTTCCGTTGGACTGATGAAATTTCCCGCTGCATTATTTAAGACGGCATGAATTTGACCGAATTTTGATTGTGCTTCCTGAATCACATTTTCTACTTCATTGTACTTCCGGATGTCACAGGCCACGGCGAGGACTTTTCCACCCGTTTCGCTCATCAATTCGGCAGCCGCTTTATCAAGAACCTCTTTCTTCCGGCTCGTGATGACGAGGTTGGCGCCCAACTCGAGAAGATATTTTCCGATTGACCGGCCCAGTCCGGTGCCTCCTCCCGTAATGACGACGGTTTTACCATTGAATGTTCCGGGTTTTAACATGCCTTCCATACATTTTTGTTTTTAGAAAGATAGCGGGGAGCGATGTTGCCTTCCAATGAAATATGGATAAATTTGTTAAACCATTTTTTAAACTATGAAATTCCAATTGATTTTTTTGATGCTTTCATTTATTTCAAGTTCCTGCATTGTGACCAAGAAGAAGTTTGATGATGTACTGGCCCAAAAAGTGAAGACCGAAGCCGAGCTGAACGATAGAACAGCTAAATTGGAAAGAGCCACCGGAGACCTGAGCGACCTCGGCGAAAAGTTGAAAAATTTAAAGCAGGATACGACCGCCCTCGGGGAAAACCTCCGCACGTCCGGAAAAAAATTATGGGTGCTCAATAAGGAATACGAGCAGCTGAATTCATTTTACCGAAACTCGCTTAACAACACGGGAAAACTCAGTCGTGACATGGCACAGCAAAAAGAACAACTGTTGCTCATCCAGGATAACCTGGAAAAGACCCGCCGGTCAAATGACTCATTGAGTACAAGCCTGGCCGAACGGGAGAAAAGAGTGCACGAACTGGAACAGGTCCTTTCCGATAAGGACAAAGCCGTGACCGACCTGAAAAACCGGATATCGAGTGCGCTCCTTAACTTCAAAGAAAATGACCTGACGATAAAGGTCAAGAACGGAAAAGTGTATGTATCGCTGGCCGAGCAGCTTCTGTTTGGCTCCGGAAGTATTGTAGTCGATAAGAAAGGAGTCGCCGCCCTCCAGCAACTTGCCAAGGCCATCAAAGATCAGCACGACCTGCAAATCATGGTAGAGGGTCACACCGACAATGTTCCTGTATCAAAATTATCGGCCTACATGCAGGACAACTGGGATTTGAGTGTGATGCGGGCTACCGCCATCACCAAGATCATCACCAAGGCCGGTGTTTCCCCCCGTCAGATTGTTGCAGCCGGCAAGGGTGAATTTTCCCCGCTGGTCTCTAACGACTCTCCGGAGAACAAACAAAAAAACCGAAGGACGGAGATCATCCTCACGCCTAACCTTGACGAACTCTTCCGGATTTTAGGGAATTGAGCGAGCATGAAATTGTATGGAAGATAAAAGCCTGAGGCCGCTCTTTAGTATTCCGGTGATCGTTGCCGCATTGGGTTACTTTGTCGACATCTATGACCTCCTTCTCTTCGGCATTGTACGGATGCCCAGCCTGCGTTCATTGGGTGTAGAAGAGACCGATCTCCTGAGACAAGGTGAGTTTCTGATCAACGTTCAAATGACAGGTTTGTTGATTGGCGGGGTGATTTGGGGCATCATGGGCGACAAGCGAGGCAGATTGTCTGTGCTGTTCGGTTCCATTTTGTTATACTCCCTGGCGAATATTGCGAATGGATTTGTGACTTCGGTTAACCAATATGCCGCATTGCGATTTGTTGCTGGCATCGGGCTCGCCGGAGAATTGGGCGCCGGTATTACCCTTGTTTCTGAAATCTTGCCGATCCGGCTGCGCAGTTACGGAACAACTCTGGTTGCATCGGTGGGCCTGATGGGAGCGGTCTTTGCCAATTTCATCGCCCGAAGATTTGACTGGCACGTCTCCTATTTTATAGGAGGCGGGCTTGGCTTATTGCTCTTGATCGCCCGGATCAGCATCTTCGAATCGGGTGTATATTTAAAATTAAAGGAACAGGCTGTGCGGCGAGGTAATTTTTTTCAGCTGTTCACCAACAGGAAACGATTAACCCGGTTTTTGGGATGCATTTTCATTGGTCTTCCGACGTGGTTTGTCATTGGGATACTGGTCACCTTTTCCCCTGAGTTTGCCAAAACCCTTGGAGTAGACACCCCCATTGTGGCAGGCGACGCCATTATGTACGGTTACATTGGAATATCCGTCAGCGATCTGGCTTCCGGGTTCCTTAGTCAGGCCATGAAATCGCGGCGGAAGGTAGTTTTATTGTACCTCATACTCACCCTCATCTTTGTCGTCTTGTACCTTTTTAATCCTTCCACGTCGGCGAAATTCTTCTATACGACGTGTTTCCTGCTCGGTATCGGAGTTGGGTATTGGGCGATGTTTGTGACCATTGCTGCGGAGCAATTTGGAACTAATCTTCGCTCGACAGTAGCGACTACGGTCCCTAATTTTATCAGGGGTACATTGGTTCCTTTGGTTTTGGCATTCCGCTTTATGCGCAACGAAGTAGGAGTGATCCACGGTGCGCTGTGGGTAGGGGTGCTGACTATTATTATTGCTCTGGTTGCTCTTCGCTCCGTTGATGAAACCTTTGGGCGCGACTTGAATTTTATTGAGGAAGATTAGGTTGCTGAAACTGGCCATGGTTAGGGAACCAATTCCAGCCGGCGCTGTCCTTCCTGATGGTTTTCTTCGTACCTTTTGCGTTGCTTCTTTATATTGATTGGAGCAATTACATCGTTTTTTATCCATGCGTCGTCTATTGTGTTTATTGGGTTTCCTTTTTTGTATAACGGCGCGTGCTCAGGATCTTAGCGTTGTTGACAGTCTGAAACGGGAATTGCCTAACGCATCCCCCGAACGGAAATTTGCTTTGCTCAATGCCATGGGATTTGAATACCGCTATTCTTTTCCTGACAGCACGATTTTTTACTGTCTTCAGGCCTATGAACTGGGGAAGGCGCTTCATTTGCCCAAA
>DATHFS010000841.1:0-8792 GCA_035317975.1 Cyclobacteriaceae bacterium
AGCCCGGTAAGCTGTAAAAACGACATTGCCATTTGTATTTTGCTGCTGGTAAGGAGCGAACGTGAGATTGTTTCCAAATCGAATTGAATTAGAGAGCTGATACGTATTGTTAAACCGGATGGTGAGCCTTTCGTAGCTGGATTTCGGAATGATCCCTTCCTGCTTAAAATATCCAACGCCGACATAGTATTGAATTTTATCGGAGCTGCCCGAGGCTGAAAACTGGTAGTTCATGATCGCGTTGGAAAGTGGCCAGAACGGCTTTCTGAAGATCTGGTTCTGCCAGTTCGTATTGGGAACCGCATTTATATTATTGTAGGTCCCTGGGTTAATTTCATTGACAACGGTAGCAAACTGCTGGCCATTCAACAGGTTAATTCTTTTCTGCTGATTTTGAATACTATAGTCTCCCGACAACGAGATGGTAGGTGCCCCTTTCTTTCCTTGTTTGGTGGTGATCAGGATGACTCCATTTGCTCCGCGGGATCCATAGATGGCAGTAGACGAGGCGTCCTTTAGAATTTCCATTGATTGTATATCGCTGGAATTAAGAAATGCAATATCCTGCACGATCACTCCGTCAACTACATAGATGGGAGAAGAATCATTAAAAGTTCCCACTCCCCGAATCCGGACTACGGGTTGGGACCCGGGTGCGCCTGACGAGCTCGTAACCTGAACACCGGCGACTTTCCCTTGAAGGGCCATCGTGGGATCCAGCGCGGGTATTCTGGTCAGATCAGCGCCTCGTACCGACGACACCGCTCCAGTAAGGTCACTTTTGTTTTGAGTCCCGTATCCGATAATAACAACCTCTTCGAGGTTCTTTGTCTCCAGTTCGAGCACCATATCAATCGTAGTGCGACCTGCGATCGCAATGGATTGCGTCTTGTATCCTATAAAGGAGAATTGAAGCGTATTTTCACCGGGTTCCAGTTCTAACCGGTAGTGACCGTCAACATCAGTCGCAGTTCCCCTTGAAGTTCCCGTGACCAATACGTTGACTCCCGGCAACGCCTGACCGTCTTCCAATGCAGTGACCTTTCCTTCCACGGCCCGGTCTTGAGCCCAGGCAGAAGAAGTGACGAGCAAAAAGAGAAAAACAGGTAAAAATTGCTTCATAGCGGCTTTCGGGTGTTTGCTTTCTGCCAGTTTTACACAACCGATTGCGACGAAGTTATAAGGAAGTCAAGCCAAACGATAGGTTTTTTTGACGAATGGACGAAAAAACAGCCAAAACAGGAAGACAAGACGGATGGAATTTTACCGCATAAAAAACATCAAATTCAAGCGATTCGGCAGGTAGTCACGTGAGTAAACGACCTGTCTTTACAGAATAAAAACAATGACCTCTAAGTTAAATATTCACTTTGCGACTTCCCTGCGCCCCCTGCCTGCGCCAAGGCTCCGGCAGGCAGGTCTGTGTCTCCGCGGTGAACCTCGCTGAGGTGCCGTTTGGAACGATGGGGTAATAAAATCACTTCTTCCCATCGCGATGCCGATGGTTTTTTCCCCTTCTTTTCCAGTTCCGTCAACCTCTCCAGGACTTTATGCCTGAACGCCCACACCGTATTGGTCCTTACCTTGAGATGGTTCGCCAGCGACTCCAGGGTAGCGTTGTTTTTTCCTGCCACCGCGAGGTAGGCAATGTAAAACGCTTTCTCGATCGGAAATTTGATACTATGGAAAATGGTATAGGCGGTAATCGATTCGTCGTATCCGCACCGGGTGCAGCGCCGGGCAAATTTATGGGCGCCATCGAAGAACTTGGTGTTGTCACATTTCCTGCATTCGAAATTTTTCTCCCATTTTAAATTTTCCAGGAAGCGGTAGCATGCCAGCGTATCCGGGAAGAGCGTCTTAAATTGATCGTACTCCATGGTCTTCTCCAGGAGCTGGTCATTCAACACTTCCCTGATCCTGTTCTTGAGCTTCCAGTTATCCAGATCCAGCAGGGAATTGATCTGATTGATTTCGTAAGCCTGGATCTCCAACCTGGAATTGCTTCCTTCGAGTTCATGATTTTTCTGGTTAAGCTGGACCGTCCGCTCCGTCACTTTATCTTCCAACTCCCGGTTCACTTTATCCTTCAATTGCATGTTGGTTTCGTGCTGTAGAATAATGCGGCGAAGGGCGCGATCGCGATTGTCTTTTAATATCCGGATCCGGTCCCCTAACGCAAATGTCAAAAAGAGCATTTCAAAGACAAAACTGAAATGAACACTGTAGTGCAGCAGCGTGGTCAACGGAAGAATGTTGAGAAAAACCAGCGACCGCAAAAAGAAACCGAAAAATAAACTTCCATAGGCAATAACAAAGAACCGGGCCGGGCGGTAACCCTCGGACCAGACTTTTATTCCGGTATAAAATATCAGCGACAGCGGTATGATCTCAATATTGCGATAAGCAAAGAGAGGTTGGTGAAATAATAGCGTGAAAAGGAATAAGATCGTTCTCGCTGCGATCATCCACTTCAAGGCTTTGTCCAGGACAGGGGCATTGGCACGTGTGCTCAGGAACCTCCTGGTGAATACAAGCGACCAGAAAATAAGCAGGTACAACGCAACACCGGTGGAGACATTGTTCCACGAAGGATGGTTGGGCCAGATGTATTGAAATCCAATACCATCCAAACTCATTGCGTACAAGGCTACACTGAGAATGTAAAATATATAATAGATGTTCTTGATCTCCCGGATAGCGAGGTAGACCAGAAAATTGTACAAGCTGATGATCAGGATCATTCCGTAGAACGTGCCATACAAAAAATATTCGTTCAGGGAATAGAATACAAACCGGTTCACCGACCGAAACGGGATTCGCAGATCAGCGAACTCATGCGATTGCACCCTGAAATAATAAATCATCACCGCATCTGACTTCATCGTAAGTGGGACTTCAAAGTTTTTATGCCGGAAAGGGCGCTGGAGAAACGGGCGGCTGTCGCCCATGGATAGCGTCCGGTAAGAACCGTCTTCCTGCGGAATATAAGCGTCGATCTGGTCAATGGACTGATCATAAAACTCGAGGAGCCAGACCTTTTCGGTTTCTGCTTTGTGCCGAATGGGGAATTTTATCCAGTACGATGCATTAGTTTTGAAATCCTTGTTCTGATATGACGAATGCTGGCCGAACTTATTGGAAAATTCTCCGGAGGAAATGAGTTCAAAAGAAAGGGTATTGGTCGAATCGATATAATAGGACAATTCCTGAGGCATGAAAATGCGCTCATCGATGGAATCATTGACCTCTGTTAGGGATTGGGAATAGAGAAGTGGCGCGGTTAGAGAGAGAGAGAACAGGAGGATAAGGCGCTTCATGGTTGGTATTCGGTAATCGGTGATCGCTTGGTTTGTCCCCGTTTGCCGACCGATTAAATCGATCTTAAAGATAGACTTTTTTCAGTGACCTCCGTGTCTGGGTATGCACCTTGCGAGATGCAACTGTCAAGTATCGTCTCCCAAAGGGGACGATACGGAGGGACGAGAAATCGTACCGGGGATTTCGCATCGTCCTCGAGAGACGATGCTGGACCTGAATATTCTTTTGATCTCTGCGCCTACTTTGCGCCCCTGCGCCTCTGCATTGAAAAATTCGTGAATCCCAATTTTGAAAGACCTTGCTGAACTTCCGGACAGGACATGAACAAATTCCACAGCAGCCCGGAACGGTAATTTTCTATCATGACAATCTCCGGGCCCTGGTCGATGGCAAGGTAACGCTTGGGGTACCAGTCATCCGTTACGCTGAAGGCATCATAAAATCCGTAAGGACCAAAAATCTTTCTTCCCATGTCAAAATAAAAATGCTTCAGGGCGTCCATGGACTCCCTGGGGGTATAAGGCAACGACGAGATGGCTCCGGTTGGCGAAATCACGCCAAGATCCTCATTGGGCGCGTGGGCTGCATACCCCCTGATCGAGTAGCTTGCCGTTAATCCCCAACTGTTCGAACCATACCCCTTGAATTTCTTTGGGTTCTCCATGCAATACAGATAGTCGATGATTATATGGTTTACGTTGTGTGTCCAATAATCCGCATACCGGTCTTTGAGGCCATGCGGATCAAGTCCAAGAAAGGAATAGTGGGACCAAAATAATGGCCCTCCATATTGTTGCGCCCCGTTGTGCTTTAAATCCAGGTGGAGTCCAAATTGCTTGTGCATTGAATCATTTTTTATTCCCCCGCTTCGCGCCCACCCCTCGTGGTAAACCTCCGCAGGAACACCGTGTGTAGAAGAGGAGGCTGCCAGGATATAGGTGATGAGACATTCGTTGTAGCCTTCAATCCCGAAGTTCATCTCCCATTGATGAGTGGGCGACCAGTGCCAATACAAAATGTTCTTGCCATTGCGGTGCCAATCCCACTCCACATTTTTCCAGAGTTGATCAACACGGGCCGCCAGTTTCTTTTCCTTGTCATTGCCATTCTTTAAATACTGCCGCACACAGAGCAGCCCCTGCATTAAATAGGCTGATTCGACAAGGTCAGCGCCATCGTCCTTCGAACCGAAGGGCTTCACTTTACCCGTTTCGCCATTTATCCAATGAGGCCACACGCCATGAAACTTGTCCGCCTTTTCAAGAAAGGTCACAATCCGGTTCAACCTTTCCACTCCCAGGTCGTGAGGTACGAACTTTCTTTCCATACCAACCAGAATGGCCATCACACCAAAACCAGTGCCGCCGGTTGTCACAATGTTCTTGTCGTTATCAGGGTATACGCCATCCACATGAAAGCGCTCCCGGGCCGCACCGGACACCGGCTCCGCACCATCCCAGAAATACTGAAATGTCCTGCTTTGCACCAGGGTCAGCAAGGAATCATCTGAGATGGCTTGCGTCGCTGTTTTTAGCTTCTGACTGTTGCCTGAAACAAAAACAGCCAAGAGGATCAAAACAAAAACGGGGGCCTTATGTCTTGCGATGTTGAACATAGTGGTACATTAACTTTTGGAGTAGGTTTTTAATTGTTTGTTAATGGGCACCTGATGGTTATGCAATCTAATACCAAATTTCAAATTAAAACATGGATTGAATAGGCGAGGAATAAGCGAACCGCAAAAATCCTCCTAATGCTCAATGCGACGGATGAATGGCGCAGCTGGTCAGAGAAAAAGCCTGACCGAATCAGCGCTGTGGTCCTTAGTGAATCTGCTTCAACTTAAATATTAGCAGGATGGGCAAACCGTATAAGTTATAGTAATAATGAAGTCGCTGCATCCGCTTGTGTAATCTTGCACATGGATAGTTCCCGTATCAGTATAGGTCGACGTTCCATTCCAGCCTGGAGGAACTGGCGGGTTGACGACCGTGATAGCTACTGCTGCATTTCCATGACTAATATAGCTTACCTGGCCATTGACAGTAATCCACCCACCCGCATATACCTCCCAATAGGAAGGTGACGTAATATTGAGGTACTGGGTATCCGCCTCGCCTCTTAGGCCGAACGCCATTGATGATGGGCTCACCGTCATTGAGCAAGTGAACTTTCTGACGGAGTGTTCAGGTTTGTTTACAGCCTTGCCTGCACCGATTAGAACTACAATTACTAGAAGAGAAACGACCCCTCTTACAACGGATTTTTTCATAACATTAGAGTTTCAAGTGATGGCACAAAGTTTTAATAACGCAAATATACAGGCGTCATATTGTATGAGTTGCAAGAAAAATTGGGATTTGATGAAAGGCAAGAAATGGAAAAGAATGGTCGGATTATTAACTAAAGGATCAAGGAATTGAGGCCCTTAGTAAGGCCTGAAAAAAGCATTCCGATTGGCATTGCAAAGTATTCTATCCTAATGCACTTTGGCGATCATTTCAGTTGTCCGCCTCAATACTATCTATTTCGTAGAAATCAAATTGTCAATTTTGATTTGATTTAGTTGGTTGATGATGAAATTATTCAAACGATTTAACCAATCAACAAAATTATGGAATCAAAACGAGTGTTACCCGGCCCGTCGGTAGTTGTCATTTGCTTGATTCTCTTGATAAATAGTTGTACGAAGGATATAACTCATCCTGTAAATGCACCACAAAACGAAGAAATGGTTTCAACACCCTTTGGGTCCGTTGCCAAATCCAAGGTATTTTATATTGAAAATGGATATTCCGCTAAGGTGGTCAATAATCATCTTTGGAAAGTTGAAGTGTCAACTGGTAAAATGGTTAAGGACCTAGCCGAGCTACCATCTCAAGCGGAACATTTAAACACAAATACGCGGACTTCCTCTAGTAATGACCCTTATGGGACTTCCACCAGTAGTAATGAAATAATGCATGCTGAGGATACTAAGGGTCCAAATGATTTTACTGATTTCAAAATTGAATTTATTGTACCGGTGATCCCCAATCAAACCACAGAGACTCTTTACATTGGCAACAATCTGCGAATACTATCTCCTAACCTTAGCGACCTTAGGTGTGCATTACAGTATGGACCAAGTGCAGCAGGTGGGGGATGGTATTGGAGCATCGGATGCTGGTCTATAATATTGGGTAATGTAACTCATGGGTCCCTGGCATCTGTTGCCCCGGGGACCAGCCTAATAGCACAAATACAGTTTCAAACTAATCAATATGCTGCATATTTCATTGGTTATTCAGTTGATCACCCATTAAACATAAATGATACATTCTACCAATCATATGTAGGCCAATTTCTTGCCGGGAACCCCAAGACTGTGGGCGGGTATCCTAGCCAAGGCAATGTAAAATTGACCAACATTTATGCACAAGTTAGCGGCGCTTATCCAACACTGCTCTGGGGTGCTGGCAGTGGTTCATTAGGTGAGAATTTTGGAGTGTTAAGCAATGCAAACCCCAATGGGGAGGTTGACATTTGGTTTGGTCCATGTCCCGTAACTCAGACAGTACAGAATGCCCAATGGACCTCTTCCAACACAACTTTGACTTGGAACATTGTTCCAAATGCGTATGAATATTGGATTGCAGTGATGTCAAGCCCGGTTGGAGCAGGGTTTTATTATATGTCTTCATCGAATACTGTTTCAGACTTTTTCACCAAACTCGGAATGTATCCTGCACATGGTAATTACGTTCTTTCAATAACGCCAATATATTCGTGTGGATGGGGGAACGACACCTATCCTATTAGTTTCACTTATTAGTTCCATATCAACGAAGGGATTTGATAACCTGAATCACTTATAGGAATTTCCAGCATTGCGCCGACGAGATGATTTACGCGTGTTTTGAAATGCTGAATACCCTACTACTCCGCCAATAACTGCGCCGATTATCGCTCCTTTCGTCCCAAAATAATCGCCATAAATAGATCCGCCCATAGCACCGGTTAAGATCACGGTTCCTAATTCAAAACTAAATCCTTTCATAAGTATTGAATTTCGAGTGATATTCTGCACCTAAGATAATTGTAGGTGTTCAGCGGGTCACTTGCAAAGATAGAATATTTCATTGGGCCACATGGGGTTTAATTCGCAGGAAAACCAGACAAAATGCTTTTGCTAGAAAGGTCACTAAGAACACAACGAACCACGGCGGACACAACGTAAATCAGGTCAATGGAAGTAGGTAGAATTCGTAGTGTTCTTTGTGGTTCGTTGTGTCCTTCGTGCCTGCCCCGGTTTTATCGGGGACCTTTCCATTAAAAGAGGCCCTACCAGGGACCATGGACTCTGGACTCACTTCCCCCCTTCATACATCAATGAAACTTCCGTATCGGATAGTGCCCGGTTGAAAATCCGTATATCGTCCAGCAGGCCCTGAAAATGATTCGCATCCGGATTGATGTAGCTGCCAGCGGCGCCTCCGAATGTCGATTCCTTGTTTTGCCAGAATCCAAAAACCAACTTGTCGTCATACCGGGCTGGAATTTCCGTATCGGGAACGAGGACAAGACTGGTCACTGTGGCCAAAGGCCGTAAAGCAGGACTGACATTGGGATTATCCAGCAAACTCAGGTTCTGCTGGTACATTTTTTCCCCATTAATATATAAGGTGCGCGTCTTCGTTGAGTCTTCAAACGTCATGGTGACATTGGCCCAGACGTTGTCGAGCCGCTGTTTCAGTCCCGCGGAACCAAAATCCTGGTTAAACACCGTTGCATTGTCAATACCGTGTGCAGCCAGGGAATCGGCATTGCTTTGGATGTTATCCTTCGTTGCTCCATTGGCAAAGAACTGAAAGTCATTCGCCACCTTGGTAATAGAATCCCCTAACAGCAAGCCCTGGGAAAACCTGCACCAGGCATAGTTGGGATCCACGTCAAACTGAAGACCATGGGTGTTGCCAATGCCCAGGACGAAACTGCCTTTTTGATTACCGTTGCTATCAATGTGGCCGGTGCTATTCAGTTTCATCCAGAAGCTGATGGTAAATTCAGGTTTCAGCAAGGCCGAGCCATTGGCCATTTGGATCACGCTCGTCGTGCCATTGAACGACGCTGCCCTTCCTGAAGAATCATTTTTACTGATGGCATACTCGATGGCCACGACATCCGTGCTAAGGGGATCGTACGTTCCGACGACATCATCCGGGGGGGTGTTTTCAAAATTCCAGTACGCCACCTGATTGTTAGGGACAAACACGCCCGTGGTCTTAAAACCTATCGTGAACGATCCAAATGGGTCACCGTGTGTGGATTTCATTTCTGATGTGATGGTGAGCGTATAAAGCGCCCCGGAAAGAAGGTTTGCGGCAGGTTTGATGCTGAGTTGGGTCCCTGAAACAATCAAAATCAACGGTACGGGTGCCTGATCGTAGTCGCGGGTCATCAGGACACTGGTAGCCGATACCGACAAGGGG
>DATHFS010000842.1:0-2193 GCA_035317975.1 Cyclobacteriaceae bacterium
AGGAACAGGGCAAGGATTATTTGTTAGGGGAAGTCTATGAGCAATGCCTGCAATCGGAGAATGAAGAGTTGCCGAAAAATTATGTAAAGCGATTATATGAGCAATTTGGGTACGAAGAAATTTCCGCCAAGATCGCAGACATTGCCCGGCCTGAAGGCATGAAGGCCGAAGTGCAAGTGGTATTCCAAACCGTAGAGAACCTGCATAAGGCCATTCCCCACCACAGCGGAGATTGGTACTTCACCGGCAACTTTCCTACCGCTGGGGGTATGCGTGTGGCCAACCGCGCTTATGTCAATTATATGCAGGGCAGATTGGTACGGGCTTATTGAGCGGTGAGCGGTGATCGGTAATCGGTAATCGGTGATCGGTGATCAGTAGTGCGGACGGGGTGACGGAAATTCAAGAAGACATCAGAATGCGTACTAATCAGAAACAAGGTTTATTGTTATTCTGGTTGGCGCTACGAGGGTAAATAAAAATCGAATTTGATCTCATTCATACACTTAAAATGTCCCTTCGGGCATTTGTCAAAACCTATTTTCGAACATGGCCTGCAAGAGATCGTGTTGTTTTCTAAAACTGTATATCGGGTTCGGTAAGGGTACATTCCGAACGCGGGCAGGGTATTCCCCCAAATACTGAAAATCTCTTTTTTGAAAGCCGCCGCCATGTGCATCAAGCCGGTGTCATGGCTGAACACATAGAGGGCTTTTTTTAAAATACTGGCCGATTGATTGAGAGGGTAGATACCACATGCATTGTAAATGACCGTCTTTCCATTTGGCTGTCCGGCGGAGCGGTCATTGTTTTCAAAATAATTCTTCACCTGCTCTCCCGCTTCAGCATCCTCCTTACCGCCCAGTAAAACAATCGGCCGGTTGATTTTTTCACATAGTTCGATCATCCTGACCAACGGAAGTTTTTTAGTGCCGTGCTGAGCCCCGATCGCATAGGCTACATACCCGTTACGGTGTGTTTCCGGCAGCCGGTCCAGGGAAACCTCGTCTTCCGGCGGAATGAAATAGTCCAGGCCCAGGGCATCGTTCTTTACGCCCAGCCGGGCGGCCGTTTCCAAATACCGATCGACAATGTGTTTCGGAGGCAGGACATTGATTTTAAAATTCACCATCAGCCACTTTTCGATATTCAGTTTATTGACACTGTAGGCCTTCACGCCCAGGGCGATCTTTATGATCCGGGTACGCAGGTTATTGTGCAAATCGATCACATAGTCAAATTTTTCCTTCCGGAGTTCACGGATCAGTACCGACAGGCTACCGTCCAGAAAATGCAACCGGTCGATATAGGGGTTCGTTTTAAGGATGGGGCTGAATTGGATTTTGCTGGCAAAGTGAACCTCTGTTTCCAATTGTGTTTTAACGGTTCGTATCACGGGGGTCGTTAAAACAATATCACCGATCGAGGAAAACCGTATTATGAGAATCTTCATTCGCTAAAAATCATTGCCACAGTCTTTCTTCCTGGTGAAAATCAATTACTATATTCATGTAAATTTAATTCTAAATTAAGAATCATGAACTACTGGCTGGTGAAAACTGAGGCGGGAACGTATTCCTGGGATGATCTTGAGCGGGACAAAAAAACCACGTGGGATGGGGTACGGAATTTTCAGGCCCGCAACCATCTCAAGTCTATGAAAAAGGGCGATCGCGTGTTTATTTATCATAGCGGAGAAGAAAAGGCCATTATTGGCATTGCTACCGTTATCAAAGAATTCTCTCCCGATCCGAAAGATCGCGATTGGGTAGTCGTGGACCTGGGAGTGGACCAGAAACTCAAAAAGCCGGTATCCCTGACTCAAATCAAAGCGACAAAATCGCTTGCCGGCATGGTATTAGTTAAAAATTCCAGGCTCTCGGTTCAGCCTGTTCAACAGGATGAATTTGATATTGTGATCCGTTTAGCGGCAGAGAAATAGTATGAAGTTTTTGTCCTTTGTTCATCGTTTCTATGTTGGATACAAAACGGCCCTCCCGTTTTTGCTTTCGCTTTGCTTTTTTTTGCTTGGGCAGTGGCCGGCAGCGGCCCAGCATACGGCCCCTGCCCGGTTTGAACTCATCCATGAACATGGCGATCAGGAATTTACTGCTGTTTCGCTGAAAGAAAACGGACTGGCCCTCATTCGGGAGAAACAAAAATCAGAAGGAAATCAACGTTTCAGGGAAATCG
>DATHFS010000843.1:0-2681 GCA_035317975.1 Cyclobacteriaceae bacterium
GCGAGCCGTGGCTATCGGTGGCCCACCTCGATGCAGGGGGGCAAGGGGAAGGGAAAATATTTTTAGCCGCGCCCCTGAGCGAAGAAGATTTACATACCCTTGCGCACCAGCGAGAAACTGTCCGCTGGGATGCGGAAAGAGGAATGGTCGTAGGTGTCATGGAAAAACGAATTGGAAATGTTGTACTGGAAACAAAACCGTTATCTGTCATTCCGGCAGAGAGGAGGATTAATGTTCTCTGTGAGGCTGTTCGTGCTGAGGGATTAAAAGTGATCGGATGGTCCGAAGCGGATAATCAATGGCAAGCCAGGGTAATGAGCCTGCGAGGCTGGAGACCAGACGAGGGGTGGCCCGACGTGAGCGAAGGACATCTATTAAATACACTGGATGAATGGCTTTCACCCTATTTACTACAAGCGAACAAACGGACTGATCTGCAACGACTTAATGTAAGTTCGATGTTGACCGGACTACTTCCCTGGAACCTGGCTTCCCGGTTAGACACGCTGGCACCGTCAACACTGGAAGTGCCTAGCGGGTCAATGATTTCACTCGCGTATGGATTGCAGGGTGAACCTCCCTTGATGGAAGTGAGGTTACAAGAAGTATTTGGCTTGCTGGAAACTCCTTCCGTGAACGAAGGAAAGATCCAGGTGATCCTCCATTTGCTTTCTCCCGGATATAAGCCTGTACAAATAACACGGGATCTAAAAAGTTTTTGGCAGACTGCCTATCACGAAGTGCGTAAAGAGTTACGGATCCGCTATCGTAAACATTCCTGGCCAGAAGATCCCTGGACGGCTAAGGCGGTGAGGGGGGTGAAGAAGAGTAGGCAGTAGGCAAAAAGCAGTAGGCAATAGGTTGTTGTAAATTTTGCAGGGGATCCCTTGAAACCTGAAACTTGGAAACTGAAAACTGTCCGAAGGACTCGTTCGGAGAAACAAAACGCCTCCTTTTTCTCAAATGGACAAATTAAAGATGAAATGAACCCCTAGTGGAAGTCAGGAATTGACTATTTGTCAGGCATTTACATCGAAATACGGGTCGTCATTGCGAATATTATTCTGAATTCCAGGGGAAGGCGGCCTGCTTTACCCGGCGTACTCACCCTGAACCAATGCGAGTTTGGCCGCAATCCTTTCCACGGCGAAGATTATACTGATTTTCAATTTTTACGGAGTTTATTACCCGGGTGCGCCATTCTTTTCCTTTACCTGAATCAGGTTATGTTCCTGATCGACATTTGCATCAACAATAAAATAAAAAACTAAAAACAAAGTCAAATGAACTCAAGAACTAAATTTTTCGCACTCGTCATTTTCATGCTTGGTGCAATGGTTGCCAACGCTGCTCCGTTGAAGACGACGGTTATTGCAGACGCAACAGCAGGTGTTTACAAATTGATTTACAGAACGGCCGAGGCAGGCAAAGTAAAAGTTTCCATCTACAATGCAGACGGTGACCTGATCTTTACCGAGACCCTCACCCATGTAGAATCGTTTACTCGTCCTTACAACTTCAGCAATCTTTCCCAGGGCGACTATAGTATCGTTGTAGAAGATAAGAATGGCAAAACCGAAGAAAAGGTAAGCTACTATTTTAAGAAGGTACAAAGCATCGTGGAAGTAACTAAAATTGCCAATGAAGCAAACAAGTATCTGCTCTCCGTTGAGAACAAAGATGCCGACCTCATTGATGTAAAAATTCTCGATGCGGAAAGAAACATTTTGCACCAGCAGTCCATGACCGTCAACGGCAAGTTCAGCGTGATCTACAATCTGACGGCCATTAAAGGTGAGATCACGTTTGAAGTGATCGGCAGCGACGGCCTGATCAAAGCGATCAAGTACTGATCGAATTCATTCGGTTGTATACGAGAAGCTCCGCCGGAGCTTTTTTTATTTTTGGGCTTACTTCAACTCAAAAGCGCTTTTGTAAAATCCATGTTCTTGTACGTGCTCCAATAATTCGACGTAAAAGGGGTGAGATCCCAATGTAGCGCTATCTCCCACCATGATGAGTTTTTTTCTGGCTCGCGTCATGGCCACGTTTGTTCGGCGGATATCGCTCAGAAACCCAACCTCACCCGTCTCGTTGCTGCGGACAAAGCTAATCCCGATCACGTCGCGTTCCTGCCCCTGAAAACCATCCACGGTTTGGATAGTAATGTGCCGGTGTAGGGGATCCAGTATTTCGGAAGCTTCTGCTAATTTATGCAGGTGATCAATTTGAGCGCTGTACGGAGCAATGATGCCCATGGTCAATCCCTCCTGCAGCCATTCTTCGGTTCCCACCTCCTCGACCAATTGCTCTAGGCGATGGATCAGCAGACGGGCTTCTTCTTCATTGAACCGGCTCAATGTTTCGGTGTCTTGTATTTCCTGATAGCCGCATCCGGCCGTGTCCAAAAACTCCACGGGGGACTGATTAGGCCGCAGCAGCGCAGCCTTCACCGATTCATGGGCGACTAATTGGTCCTGGTAGAAGTACTTCGACGAAAACTTCATGATGTCCTCGTGCATCCGGTATTGAACTTCGAGCATGGTCGCCGAGTCCGGTTGCCCCTCAATGGCCTTTTCAAACAACGTCTTAGCAAGTCCTTGCTGAGCTGCCTCCCTCGATTTGATTGTTGGAGGAAGTTGTTGGTGGTCGCCGGCAAAAATTACCCGGGAAGACCGGAG
>DATHFS010000844.1:0-5205 GCA_035317975.1 Cyclobacteriaceae bacterium
TCCTCTAACCCTGGAACAAATGAAAGCCATCATGAATGGCAATGCCCGTCGATTTTTGGAGTCAGCGTAAAAATTCATTTGAAAAAAGGAAAGTAAATAATCATGAACCCACTTCAGTTTGCGCTTGACCCCAATCAGTATGGAATGCCTGACCGCCAGCAACTGATCGATTTGCGCATATGGGATGATCATTATCATGGATTTGCCACCTCAGGGGATCAGGTAAAGCAACACCATGAAATGATGTTTTACGTCGAGCGCATGGGTATTGAAAGGGTAATTTCGTTGGATATCGGAGGTACCCTTGACGATCCATTTATACCGAAGCCCCACGACCATGAGCTGCGAGCCATCCTGATTGGAAATAAGGACAGGGTTTCCGGACTGACTCCTATTGATCCAGGCTTTCCTGAAGAGAGTTGCGCTAAAATAGAGGACTGGGTCCGCAAGGGTCCTTGCATTGGCATTAAATATCCGGGTGGAAATAAACTTGGTATGACGGTCGATCATCCCAACAATGATCGCATCATCCGGTTGGCGAAGGAACTCCACGCCGTTGTCTATATCCATACATGGATGAAAGTGGGTGGCAGTCCTCGCTTTCCGGGAGGAGACAATGGACCCGGAGAATCCACGCCTATGAATGTCGTGGCTCTCGCCAAACGTTTTCCGGATGTGCCCCTGATCTGTGGCCATGCTGGCGGGGATTGGGAACTTGGAGCCAGGGTAGTACGACCTTATGAGAACGTATTCCTTGAATTTGCCGGGTCCGATCCTCATTCCGGCTCAGTTGATTATGCCGTGAATATCCTGGGAGCCGACCGGATTGTTTGGGGAGGGCATGGCCCGGGCCGATCCTATTCTACTGAGCTATCTAAGGTGCTCGATGCCTCTGTTTCTCATTCCGACCGGATGAAGATATTCGGTGGAAATTACCGGCGCCTTGCGTCGGCGATCTTTAAGAATAAGGGGATAACTATTAAAGAATGAAGAATGTGGGTAAGAAAGTTCCTTGCTATTGGTCATTGGTTATTAGTCATTGGTCATTAGTGGGGGAGATTTCATTGAAGACAACAAACCACCAATGACTAATGACCAGTAACCAATTTATTCGGAACGGGTCGTTTTTACCATTATGCCTTCTCCTCACCATCCCGGTGCAGTCAGAGGTTTCTCCACCTGTAGACTCAGTAACGACTGTTTTACTCAATGCTATCCCCGGCCTTCAATACGATGTAGTCCGGTTCACGGTAAAGCCGGGAGCCCGTGTTAAGGTGATCCTAACGAATAAAGATGATATGAGTCACAATCTCGTGTTTACAAAACCGGGAGCGCGCCTGTCGGTAGTCAATGGCGCCCTGAAATTGGAAGAGAAAGGGCCCATGATGAATTACATACCCGGCTCTGCCGATGTATTGTGGTCTATCCCGATACTTTCTCCAGGTCAGGTAAGATCAATTGTGTTTACGGCACCGAAATCCCAGGGCGCTTATCCCTATGTGTGTACGTTTCCCGGTCATGGTTTTGTGATGTATGGCGTCATGTACGTGACGACGGATGAACATCTGCCAGGCATTGAAAATGATTTAAATATTCCACCAACCCGGCGCGAGAGCAAGTCCGCCGAAGCCACCGGGAAAAATGAAGACCATACACTCCATTCTGCAAAAACAAAATCCCCGCATCCATACGAACCAACCACTCCTTACCTGTACCGTGTTTACATGGAAGATGCCAGCCCGGCTGCCATTGCAGTAAACCTTCCCAATGAATTGTCTTATTGCTGGGATGCAGGCACCTGTCAGTTGCGGTATGCCTGGCAAGGGGGTTTTGTAGATAACACGGCGGTATGGAAAGGGCAGCATAAAAATGCCGTTGCTAAAATTTTGGGAACTATTTTTTTCCGCGAAACAACTCATCCGCTCAGGATAGGGAGCCGGGAAGAAATTCCTGTTGTGGCGTACAAAGGGTATCAATTAATTAACCGGTATCCGGAATTCCACTATACCCTTGACGGAATTGACGTCTACGAGCTAATTCAATCAAAGGCCGATGGACAAGGTTTAGTCCGGACGTTCAGAATTCCCGGGGTGACTAAACCAGTTTGCATCTATGTTCATTCGCAAGAGGGAATAGAGTATGAGACTCCCCTTGGCAAATGGAAAAAAAACAAGTTGATGCTTTCCTCCAGCGAGGCGAGGGAATTTACTATTGTCATGACTAAAACCGCGAAATAAGTCATGAAAATAAGTTTACCCGTCTGGCTCGTTATCGGTCTGTTGTTTGGTCTTGTTATATTTTTATTGTTTTATAAAAATGTAATTCCCGGTGCACATGATCCGGCCTATCAGGACGCTTACCGGATTGAACCCATCCCGATGCCGGAGGGATTGTCCGGCGAAGTGGGCGGACTTGGGTTTTTTCAAGACGGCCGTTTAGCCGCCTGTTTTCACCGTGGTGAAGTAATGATCTATACTCCGGCGACGAAACAATGGAAGTTGTTTGCGGAAGGATTGCATGACCCACTCGGACTTCTGGTAGTAAGTGATTCAGAGTTACTGGTGATGCAAGAGCCGGAACTGACCCGGATCAAGGATACCAATGGTGATGGGCAAGCTGACGTATATGAAAACGTTGCGGATGGTTTTGGACTATCCGGAAACTACCACGAATTTAATTATGGCCCCGTAAAGGATAAGGATGGGAATCTTTTTATTGCATTAAATACCGGTTCAGCGGGAGATGGGATCAGACAGGAGCTGCGTGGTCAACTCAATACACTAGGTCGTTATGGTGAAGATGGCAAAGGGCAAATGTTTTCAGTAGTTCCCTACCGCGGGTGGGTCATGAAACTAACTCCCGCCGGAACGCTGATACCCTTCGCTATGGGTTTCCGTTCTCCAAATGGTCTTGGATTTGATGCAGATGGAAATTTATTGGTGGCCGATAACCAGGGAGATTGGGTAGCGACCAGCGCCTTGTATCATGTGGAGGAAGGAAATTTCTACGGCCATGTAGCAAGCCTGGTTTGGAAGAAGGGCTGGAAAAAAGGAAATCCCTTTATGATGCCGATCGCAGCGTTGGATGCGATGCGAACGAAAGCGGCTGTATTATTTCCTCAGGGGATCATGGCGAATTCACCATCACAACCCCTTTGTGACAAGACGGATGGAAAATTCGGTCCATTCGCCGGCCAGGTATTTATTGGAGAAATGAATCGGGAACGGATTGTCCGGGTCATGCTGGAAACCGTTGGCGGAGCGTTGCAAGGAGCCTGTATTCCCTTTATCGATGGCATGGGATTGCGAATGGGCAATAACCGTTTGGCATTTGCCCCGGATGGGAGTTTGTGGGTAGGGCAGACCGACCACGGGTGGGCGGGGGATAAAGGTATTCAGCGCATTGTCTTTACCGGGGAAACACCGATGGATATTTACAGCATGAACCTGACCGTCCATGGCTTTGATTTAACGTTTACCCAGCCTGTTGACGAGCAAGTCGCCGCGAACCCGGATAATTACGCCGTGCACCATTATTACTATGCGTATTATAAAAAAGAGGAATCGGAGGATGTGGATACATCGATACAAGTTGATGTGCAGCCGATTCGGGTAACCCAGATTACGATTTCGCCGGACAGAAAGAAGGTATCACTAACGTTAAGTGATTTAAAACCGGGGTATATTTATGAATTAAAATTGGAAAATATGAAAAGCGCAAAAGGCAGGCCATTGACCAATAAACTAATTTGTTATACGCTCAATAAATTGATAACCGATTAATGATAAATTGTTTCCCGCAGACCTGTCCGACGTAGCCTTGGCGAAGTCGGATCCCGCAGATTTACGCAGAATTATCAGCGTAAATCTGCGAGATCTGCGGGAAAAGAAGTTTCACTCAAACGTATTGAAATGTATGAAGCTGAGAAAAGCATTCGTTCTGTTACTCCTCCTTCCTTGCTCTTTTGCAATACGGGCGCAATCCGTTGATAAGGTAATCCGGAGTTATGTGGACTTTATCGGAGGAAAGGAGCAATGGAAAAAAATAAAAACCATCGTTGCTTCCGGTGAATATGATTATGGGGGGATTCAATTCCCGTTCACATCCTATGCAAAGGCTCCAAACCGTTACAGATTTGTGGTACCGCAGAATGGAAAACAGTATGTACAGGGCTTTGATGGAAGCAGCGGCTGGAAAATGGATGGCTTTAAAAATGCGACAATTCCCACTTTATTAACGGGTAAGGCTGCCCTGGCCATGGCAAACGAAGCCGACGTTGAGCCGGAGGATGCCTTGATTGACTATCGGAATAAGGGACATCGGGCCGTTTTGCTGGGAAAAGATACGGTGAAGGGGAAATCCTGTTTTAAGGTGAAATTCACCAGAAAAAACGGAGATACCGAGACCTGCTATTTTGAAGATCGAACCTTTGCCATGGTCATGAAAAAGGCCGTCTCCAAAAATGTAGAAATGGGAGGGGCCCTGTTGGATATTTTTTATAGCGATTACCGGGAGGTAGAAGGCATCCGTATTCCTTTTAAGATCGTCCATGAATCGAACGGGCAGATGATCCTGACGATAACAATTGACAAGGTTGTGATCAATGAGCCCATCGATGATAAAGACTTTCAGCCGTGACCTGTTTCACCGCAAAGGCGCAGAGACGCTAAGGAGGCGCAAAGGAAATATTTCTGAAAACCGCGTCCGCTTGTCAGAAGAACATGGATGACTTAGCGTCTCCTTTGCGCCTCCTATGCGGTGGAGAGGAACTAAATTATGGCTAACTTAGCTTCCCTGGTACAAAATATTGCATGGTAACCCATAGTACTATGAACAAATCATCTTGCCGTCGAATTATGTTACTCACCATAACTATTTTAATGGCAACATTTGTTTGCACTTCGACCGGCTGTGTTGCGCAATCGGGGCAGCAGCGAACTCTACTCGCACTTTCGAAAAACGACCATACGCTGGCGATTATTAATTCCGTTACGTTGAAAGTTATGGCACGCGTACCCGTCGGCCCTGATCCGCATGAAGTTGTCGCCTCCGATGATGGAAAGAAGGCTTACGTTTCCAATACCGGCGGCGGTCGCTCTTATGAGATCAATGTTATCGACCTCGTCGCACAAAAACCGTTGCCCAACATCGATACAAGGTCTTTGATCGGCCCCCACGGAATGATGTTTACCGGCGGAAAGCTGT
>DATHFS010000845.1:0-3206 GCA_035317975.1 Cyclobacteriaceae bacterium
TCCGGTGTTGAACTTAATTTTGGTTTGGATTCGGAAGGCAGTGGAGCGATTCAGCCCGTGACCGCGGTCGGCGAGAATGAAATAGTACCCAAAGAAGCCAAAGAAGAGCAGAAGGAAACGAAACCGGAAGAGCCGCAAAAAGAAAAAGAACAGATAAAATCAGAGGATACAAAAGTGGAATCCGACCTGACGTCAAAGGAAGAAAGCCCCGTCGAAGTAAAGGAAACAAAGAAAGAGATCAAGAAGGCCGAACCGGTGAAAGAAAAAGTAACCGACGGGAAAGACAAGGTTGCTAAGAAAGAAAAAGAAGCAGATAAGGTCGTCAAGGATGCCTACGTAAAAAAGACGACAGAAGACGGCGGCAAGCCCAAGGCAGGCGCTCCCTCTCAGGGCGATGACAAGAACAAGACAGGGGACAAAGGCAGTCCGGAAGGGTCGTTGGATCCCAACGGCCAATACACCGGCAAACCCGGTATCGGAGGAAATGGGGGAGGGGGTGGGAATGGGTTTGGCCTGCAAATGACAGGCTGGAACTGGGATGCACAGCCACAGGCGCCTAAGTTGCCCGACAATGAGAATGGGCGTATCGTCTTTGAAATCACCGTAGATGCCAACGGGGATATCGAGCGCATCGAGACAAAAGAGCGCAGCCTAAGCCCGGAAGCAGAGCGACTCTGTAAGGAAGAAATTCAGAAAAGATCCCTCGTTCGGACATCCGGGGGTGCGGCTCCGGAGAGATCGAAGGGGACGATTACGTTCATATTGCGGACCCGGTAGATGTCCAGCATCGTCTCTCAAAGAAGACGATGCGAATTAATGAGTTCAAACGTATCGTCCCCTTTGTGAGATGATATTTGATGATACGATCATCCCCATCGGGAGACGATACTTGACATTAGTCCCGTAGGGACGAAATATCGGTAAACAATATGATGAGGTAGGGTGAAAGTCTCGTAGAGACGAGATATTGAAATTATTCGGTTTTAGTACACTCATTGGAGTTCCTTATATGTCGTCCCTACGGGACTTTGGACGAGGGGTGTAGGTTGGTTACCAATATATCATCCCTACGGGATTTCGGGAAACAATAGCAAACCGATTTTGAATAATGGAGTAGAGTCCTGTAGGGTCCCCTTTGTGAGATGATACTTGATTATACTATCATCCCCACCGGGAGACGATACTTGACGGTAAGAAGTGAGTATCTCAAATTTTATAAAGTCCCGCCGCAATTTTTTCGATCAGATACTTCGGCAGGAAGTAGGTAAATTTTACAGAGATCCAGTTGATAAAGCCAGGGATGATCTCTGCCTTTCCTTTGAATAATCCGCGGATGGCTATTCTTGCTACCGCCTCTGGTTTCATACTGACTTTCTCGGCCCGTTCTTTCAAGACTTCCATTCCCGCCCGGTCAATGAACCCGGTGGACGTGGCGCCCGGGCTCAGGCAACTGACGGAAATTCCGGACCCCTTTAGCTCCCACCGCAGTCCCCGTGAGAAGAGGACCACAAAAGCTTTCGTAGCAGCATACGTGGTCATGGTGGGCACAGCCTGATAGGCTGCAGTACTGGCGACATTCAGGATATAGGAGGGCGTTCGTTTCCTGAGATAAGGGACCATCCTGTGACACAAGCTAGCCAGCGTAGTGATGTTCAAGGTGATCATGTTGTCAAGCTGAGCGAAGTCTGTTTTTTCATCCTCTCCCCATAGACCGTATCCTGCATTATTAACCAGGACATTTACTTCGACCTTATGTTGATCAATCCATTGAACAATGCGATCCGCTGCCGTTTTTTCGGATAGGTCAAGTGCCAGATAAGAGGCCGTGATCGCATATTGGTTTTGAAGTGCCATGCACTCGGCGGCCAGGGTATCGCCGGATCGGGCAATGAGCAGGAGATCATACTTTCGCGCTGCCAGTTCCCGGGACAGACAACGTCCGATCCCGCCACTGGCGCCGGTGACAACCGCGTAGGCCATAACTAAAAGATGAAACTATTTGTTGGTGATGGTCATCAACCGCTGATAAAGCAGCGGTTTGCTTTGTTCCGTCCGGGGTTGGAATTTTCCGGTAACGATCGGAACATACATAACGCGCCGGCGGCTTCTTTCACCTACGTGGGGAGATTGTGCAACGCGATGCCAAAGCCGGCCATCATGGACCGTAAGGTCGCCCGGCTCGACATTCAATCCGATTTCGTTCTTATCGGCCTTATTGCTGACAAAGTATAGTTTTCTGAACAGCAGGGTTCCCATTCCCTTGTTGTGTGTTCCGGGGAGAAGACGCAAGCCTCCATTTTCAGTCGACGAATTATCCAGGTGAATGCCCACGTTCAGCATGGGCATAATTTTGTTCCCATAGAATATGTCGCGTAAGGCGTCCGTGTGCCATCCCAGTTGGCTGTAGTTGCTTTCTTTCGTGTTGACGTAATGATTGAAAACCAATCCGTCCTTTTCATTCTCCCCGATCCGGCAGTCATCCGTACCGATCAACTCGAAGAGGGCTTTAAGTCTGGGATCCCCGAGCAAGTCTTTGAGCAGGGGACTGAAATGGTTGGCAAAGGCGAATCGCTGGACGATGCGCTTTCCATCAATGTCGGTCCCGTATTTGATGGGCACTCCATTGACGGCCTTGACGTCTTCCCGGATCCATTGATCTTGAATTTTTTCAGATTCCCTCAGGACCAGGTCGACCGTTTCCCGGTCAATGAAACTCTTAAAATGAACAAAACCGTATTTTTCAAAAAAGTCTTTTTGATCTTGTGTGAGTCTTTCAGCTAATTTAAATAGAGGATAATTTTGGCTATTTACACGATGTATGCCATTTTTGCCAGCCATGCCTGCTTATTTTATGGATTAAGATACAATATTATCGAAAAGTAACCAGAAAATTAATTAAATGTTTTAACGTTGCCGATCCCTGAATGACCAGATTTCACGCTGTTTTTTTTCTCCTCTTTCTTCTCTTGAGTGTATCCGGCTTTTCTCAGGACCTCATAGAAACCGACACGTTAGCGAAAACAAAAAAAGGAAAAGTCAGGCACGTCATCGGCTTTCCCGTCATCCTCTATTCCCCCGAATTGACGTGGGCGTTTGGCGGAGCGGGAAATTATTACTTCAAATTCAGTCGTAAAGATTCGCTCATCCGTACTTCCTATATTCAGACGATCGGCATTGTCAGCCTTCGGGGTCAGCTTGTTTTAGGA
>DATHFS010000846.1:0-2162 GCA_035317975.1 Cyclobacteriaceae bacterium
CCCCTGCGTAAATCTGCGCGATCTGCGGGAGCCCTGCCGCAGCCCTGCGTAAATCTGCCCGATCTGCGGGAAACCTTTTTCAGTACTCGCTTCCCGAGTTGGATCCCATAAATCCTCCCCAATAGGTATACGATTCCTGAAGTTCATGGGAATTGGTCTCCGGCCAATGGTCTTTGTCGAAACCGGGGGCTTTTTCCAGGACTTCTCTTTTCTGATTCAGGATGAACGCCTCTTTCTTGGCATCTACTTCCAGCAGGCGAAAGGGAACGGCAAAGAATTTTTCCCCGATCCCCAGGAACCCTCCAAATTCAATGATGAGGTATTCTATTTTTCCCTCGTTAAGGTCAATCATGATATCTTTAATATCACCCAGTTTCTCATCGCGACGGTTGTACACTTTGTCTCCCATAATGGAAGTGGCGGTCAAAAGGCGTAAAGGGGTGTTGGCATGCTTCCCATCCTGATTTTTGCCTGTTAAATTTTCTTTCTCCAGCGTGTTCATAATGAATTGGTTTTGTGGTTTAAAATTGATTTCGGAATTGAAAATTCCAAGGTCATGAGGTCACTTAAAAAAACAAGCCATGGCAAAAAGCAAAATCAAAGGTTCCATGACGCCTGTGTTGCCTCTTCTTTCCTGAATGTGGAGCTTTTTCCACATTCAGGAAAGAAGGTCCGGAGCGATGCCGTTCAGACGAAGTTTCTGACGATGAAAAAAAGCTGGCACGCCATTTTACCCTGTTCGGTCATGATTCTTGATTTATTAATAATCCTGTTAGCGCTTGTACTCGGTTATGCCATTTTCATTTCCTCCGCGTATCTCATGGCAAAATGGATGCTGCCAAAGATCGAGGATGATCATGATTTCGCCTATCCGAAGTCCGGTGAAAGACACGTCCGTCAAACTGTGAAACACGGCTGAACCGTCGCCAGGGAAAGGGGAAGGATTTCGGGACGTTAGGTTCAAGTTAATCACGGATCCAAAGGATCGTAGCCAAAGACCTAACATGAATTTCAAACCTATCCTGCTGCTTTGCGCGAATGTGTACCGTTTTGCCCGACGGATTTTCAAGCAAGCGTTCCATCCTCCGTTTGAATGGAGAGAAATTCTCTCGCAATGTTATGCGATGGGGAACCGGTCTCTTTTTCTCATCAGTTTTACGAACTTTCTGGCCGGCGTTGTTTTCACCCGGCAATCGCGTCCCTCCCTTGCTTCCTTTGGAGCCGAATCCTGGCTGCCCTCACTGGTTTCTCAGGCAGTAGTCCGTTCATTAGGCCCGCTGATTACCGGCCTGATTTGTGCCGGAAAATTAGGATCTAACATAGGAGCCGAACTGGCCAGCATGAAGGTGACAGAACAAATCGACGCTATGGAGGTTTCCGGAACACGACCATTTTCTTTTCTGGTAGTAAGCCGTGTAGCGGCCACTACCTTAATGTTACCGTTGTTGGTCGTCTATGCCGACATGGTTTCTTTATTCGGATCCTATCTTACAGTTCATTTCATGAACAACACGAGTTTCAGGTTGTACTTCAATGATGTATCCGGGCACATTACCTATCTGGACATCTTCTCTTCCCTTATCAAAGCCACTTTCTTTGGTTTTGCAATTGGGTTCGTCAGCAGCTATGCCGGATACAATTCAGAGAACGGTACGATCGGTGTGGGGAAAGCGGCGAACATCGCTGTCGTCGTATCGATGGTAATGATTTTCGTTATTGACTTGTTGACGCTGCAATTTATAAACCTGCTGCGATGACTACGAATACAGCCGCTGGCCATTCTGAAAAAAACGGAGACCTGAAACGGCATCCGGTCGTTGCCAGCGTCAGGAACCTAAAGAAGGACTTTGGTGAACAGAAGGTGCTCGCGGATATAAGCCTCGACCTCCATGAAACTGAAAACTTAGTCATTCTGGGCAGGTCGGGCACGGGCAAGTCCGTCCTCATTAAATGTATGGTGGGCCTTATCCGCGCCGATGCCGGTGAGGTAACGGTTTTAGGATATGATGTAAACACCTTGACTCCGGAGCAGCTCAATGAAATGAGGCAACAGATTGGTTTTTCATTTCAGAGCAGCGCCCTGTACGATTCGATGACGGTCCGGGAGAACCTTGCTTTTCCGCTGAAAAGGAACCTGAAGATCTATGATCGGAAACAACAGG
>DATHFS010000847.1:0-4238 GCA_035317975.1 Cyclobacteriaceae bacterium
AAGGAGGTTTGTGAGAAGTGGGACATCTCAACAATTTCTCAAGTCGTGGAGATTCTCGGCTTACAGGGTGATTCATCGGATAATATTCCGGGCATACCCGGTGTGGGTCCCAAAACGGCTGCTGAACTGATCAAACAATACGGTTCGATTGAGAATATAATCGCTCACGTTGGCGAGCTAAAAGGCAAACTCAAAGAACGCGTGGAGCAATTTGGCCAACAGGCCATCCTTTCAAAAAAGCTCGCTACCATTATCCTTGATGTTCCCATTGAATTTAATGAAGAAAAATTAAGGTATACCGGTCCTGATACAGAAAAACTCAAACCCATATTGGAGGACCTGGAGTTTAAGACGATGATCCCCCGGATATTTGCCACCACAGGTTCTACGGCAACCGCTTCTCCTGCTGCACCCTCTTCAAAGGCCTCCCAGTTATCTATGTTTGGCGGAGCCCCGGCGCCGGACGACTCAACGCAGGCAGAAGAAGGCGGTGAAAAACGGAATTTGAGTTTGGACAAGGTCCGATACCACGAGGTGGAAGGCGCATCGCAGCGAAGAGAACTGATTGAAAAACTACAATCACAGACGGAGTTTGCTCTGGAAGTCGTTACGGATGACGCTCCGAATTTTGATTTTAAGGTGAATAGTCTCGCATTGTCTTTTTCTCCCGGCGAGGCATGGCTGGTTCGCAATGTGGAGAATGCGATCCTGGATTTTGCTGGTGTGTTTGGCAACGAAAAAATAAAGAAATCAGGACACGACCTTAAGTCGTCCGTTCTGGCGCTAAAAAAAGCAGGGATTGAAGTAAAGGGGAAATTATTCGATACCCTGCTGGCCCATTACCTCATTGAACCGGAAGCCTCCCACGATCTGGGTATTCTGTGCAATCAGTATTTGAACTACCAGATCGGTACAGGGAAAGACGACCTGGCTAAATGGTGCGAACGCGTGGATCAGATTCTTCAACTCAGATCGGTATTACAGAAGGAATTAGAAAAGAGGCGTCATTCTCTGCTTCTTCGTGATGTTGAGATGCCTCTGGTAAACGTGCTGGCCACCATGGAATTTGAAGGCGTGCGGGTGGATGAGGACGTTTTGAAAAAGATGTCAGAGGCATTGAAAACGGATAGTGAAAAAGTGCAGCAGGAGATTTACGCCATCGCCGGTACCGAGTTTAATATCGGCTCACCCAAACAATTAGGAGAAGTGCTTTTTGACAAAATGAAACTGGTGGACAAAACCAGGAAGACGAAAACCGGCCAGTATGCAACGGGGGAAGACATCTTGACGAAGCTCGCCGGGGAGCATGAAATCGCCAAGAAGATCCTTGATTTTCGCGAATATGAAAAACTCCGGTCAACCTACACCGATTCTCTTCCGAAGATGGTGAGCAAGCAGGATCGCCGTATCCATACCGATTATGATCAGGCGAAGGCCGCTACCGGCAGGCTTAGCTCAAATAATCCGAATCTGCAGAATATTCCGATTCGTACAGCAAAAGGAAGGCAAATCCGGGCTGCTTTTGTTCCCCGCGATTCGCAGTTCTTGTTCATGTCAGCCGACTACTCACAGATCGAATTGCGTATCGCCGCTTCTTTTGCCAAAGACGAAACCATGATTGACGCCTTTCGCAACAAACGCGACATTCACACCACCACGGCTGCTAAAGTCTTCAAAGTGGCACTTGACAAAGTTACCCCGGACATGCGGCGCAAGGCCAAGGAAGTTAACTTTGGGATACTATATGGTAGCACAGCGTTTGGGTTGGCTCAAAATCTGGGCATTCCCCGAACCGAAGCATCGGAAATGATTGAATCCTACTTCAGGGAATTTTCGGGTATTAAACGGTACATGGACGACTCCATCAATCAGGCGCGGGAACAAGAATATGTGGAAACCATTTTGGGGAGGAGACGCTACTTGCGCGATATCAACTCACGCAATATTACCACCCGGGGTTTCGCCGAGCGCAACGCGATCAATGCACCCATTCAAGGGAGTGCGGCGGACATCATCAAGATTGCCATGATCAACATCCATCACTGGCTGCAGAAAGAAAAGCTGAAGACCAAAATGATCCTGCAAGTTCACGATGAGCTCGTATTCGATTTGTACAAGGACGAAGAACGTGAGGTGAAACCAAAGGTGATCGAACTCATGAAAAGTGCCGTCTTGCTGGAGGTCCCGATGGAGGTGGAGGTGGGGGTTGGGAAGAATTGGCTCGAGGCGCACTGAGTTGGTGATCGGTGATCGGTGGATATTGTCTGAACTGTGATTCTTGTGATTATAATGATTAATATGATGGGAGTGATCTTGTTTATGAATTTTGGTAAATGATCAAACCTGAGACCATCAAATAAACTTGAGGTCCAAAACATACAATCATTGTAAATCATTTGGATCAAAAGAATCACAGTTCAGATACTCACCGATTATGGATCATTCGACTTAAAAACCGTTTGTCGACATAATGGATAAGCGCGATGAATGTCGCGCCAAAGAGGAACAGCCCCGGATACCCGCTGTTAAATTTAAATGTTCCGAAATCGAGTTTGAAGTTGGCAAGCAATGCCGCAACACAAGCCCCTGCTATGAGCGTGACAAGCCCCAATCCAAACCAGAAATAATCTTTTGAAAGGCTTCCTTGCGCATCGATTCTCAGCATCACCCGGTCAGCGAAATGGGATGGGAGGTAATACGGTTCCTTTTTCAGGGCATCAAAAACTTTTTGATAGGCTCTTGAATCCAGGGAGTCATCGATCCGATGTCCTTTTTCTATGTTGCGTTGCAGTTCCTCGTCAGCCAGGTTCATAATACTTCTTCTTTACCAAGGTACCTCTTTACTTTCTCTTTCAGCAAATTCCGGGCCCGGAAGAGATAATTTTTTACCGTGCCTTCCGGCATTCCGGTTACTTCCCCGATTTCGTTATAGTTCATGCCGTCTACATGATACAGCGTGAGCACGGTTTTGTATTGGGCGGGCAGCAGATTAATTAGTTTCAATGTTATAGCTTCCATTTCCTGATCGGCCAACGCTTCCTCCGGGTTATCTTCGGAAATAAAGTGGGCCGTAAAACTTTCCTCTTCGGGGATATCGCGCAGTTCAATTTTCTTCTTTCTTAAGTGATTGATGCCCTGCCGGTAAGCAATAGTAGCGATCCAGGTACTGAGTTTTGATTGAAAATTAAACTCCCCGATTTTTTCATATACTCTCAAAAACACGTCCTGACAAAGCTCTTCCCGGTCTTCGTCGCGATCAATTAGCCTGCCTACCATGTGCGCGACAAGCCTTTCATTCTGCCTGATTAACAGCCTGAAAGCCTGCCTATCTCCTTCTATAATGCGGGATACCAGAGCCCGGTCTTCAGTCATTTTCGGGTTAGACACGGCGATGATGCGGGATGTTGCAGGAAGGTAGGGAAATTTGATTCTACCGTGCCCGAAATGTCATACAACAATGTAGCTCAATAAGGGGCTGGTAATAGGAAACGGGACGTCACAAAAATAGAAATGTCTCAACTGACTGCAACATTGTGGTTCCGTCCCTTGTCTCATCTCCCAAACCCAATAGGAAACTAAAACTTTATTATTATGGACAGCAATTTGAGACAAGTATTGATGGCTCCGGCCATTCTGGGAAGCCTGGGAGCGGCGATCTATGCTTTTGTAAAAGCCATGACGGACTATATTCTGAAGAAGAAAATGATTGAAAAGGGATTTGTCAACGACGACACGCAAGCCATCTTCAAAAACAACGAGAATTACAAATATTCTTCCCTGAAGTGGGGCCTTATTGTTTTGTTTGCCGGCCTGTCCCTTATTATCATGGAATTTGTTCAGACAAGCCCGGAATCCCCTTTGCCTTACGGTTTATTTGCTGTTTCCGTATCACTTGGATTTCTGATCTATTACTTTATTGTGAAGAAGGAGACGCGCTGATTTTTTCACCGCAAAGGCGCAGAGGCGCAAAGAAGACGCAAAGTCATTTGATTCTCTGCGTTACCTTAGCGCCTCCGCGTCTGCATGGTGAAAAATCTTCTGGTAGGATTTTCCACTAGATAATCAGGATTTGCAGGATTCTAACGTGAAAACTTTAAACCGCGGAGATTCTGTGTTGAGTACCAAGGGATTTTTCATTTAAGATGTTGAAATATGGATAACTCCAGGAAAATTTGGTGAAGGGGCATAGTTTGCGAGTTTCTGGAGTTATCCACATTCCAACATCAGTTGTTATTGCA
>DATHFS010000848.1:0-6568 GCA_035317975.1 Cyclobacteriaceae bacterium
GATCCTGTACTCACAGGCGTAGGAATCACGACATGCTACTACGTCATCGATAGCGCTCCTGAGCGAATCCCGGTCTTCCGGATGAACATGATCTAAAAATGTCTCATAGGTGAGGTCGAGGCCACCCGGCTCATAACCAAAGATGCGATATCCTTCATCCGACCATTTGTGCTTTCCGGTAATCAGGTCAACTTGCCAACTGCCGAAATGCGCAAGTTGTTCCGCTTCCTTCATCATGGCTTCATTGGAGATAATTTCATTGAGGAATTTTGTTCTCTCGCGTTCAATCCGGGTCTTCGCCAACGCACTTTGAATGGAAGCCGGGAGGCGTTTCAGACGATCTTTGAGAATATAATCGTCGGCGCCTGCTTTGATACATTGAACGGCAAACTCTTCCGAAACCGACCCCGTGATCAGGATAAAAGGCACAATAATGTTGGTTTCTTTATGGTATTGTTGGTAGAGCTTCAGCGCTTCGATAGAATTAAACTGGGGGAGGGAATGATCCGAAAGAATAACATCGGGTTTCATTTCATGGAGGGCCCTGATAAAGTCATGCCTTTCATCCACAATGGAAGAATGGAAAATAATACCTCCCCGCGTTAGCTCTCTCTCGATCAATTCAACATCGTCCGGTGAGTCTTCCAGGATCAATATTTTCAGGGGGCTGTCCATCGCTGTCTATCGGTTGGTTTCCTGATAGGGATTGACCCGGTGCTCCAGCGTTGCATTCAACAACCGGATATCCTCTTCACAATCTTTCAACCGGCGTTGAAGATGAGCAAGCTCTTCTCCTATGGCATTCAACCCGGCCGCCAGCCCGTCGATCTCATCACCGGCAATGCTGATATCGGCCTTTTCTGAAAAGTCCATCAACGCGTATCGCAGGATGACCGCAAAGAGTTGATTGATTCGTTCTTCCTTATTTTGTTCAACACGGCCACGAACCTCTAATGTCTCCAGGAGGACATTGAGACCGGCGCAAATGGCATCAATTTCATCAACTTGTTCAGAGATAGAAAGGTAACGCGTAAAATCGCTCTCGGAAAACCGGCGAAGTTGAGCTAGTATTTCAGGAATCCGCCTATCCTTTTTTACTGATGTTTTCATAGATGCTGTTTAAGCCAGGTCCTTGCTTCAGTTTCATCCGTAAAATACCGGACCGGATAAGGCTGTGATTTGAGACTAAAAAACAAATTAGCCAACATTTTACCCAGTGCGGAGTGGGAAACGATCGCAATGGCCTTGGTAATTTTTGGAAGCTCCGCAGCAGCGAAGTCCCTCACTTCACGATTGGTTTCGGAAGAATGGGTAACATCAAGAAGCATACAAACTTTTTTTTGTTCGCCCAAATAGCCTTTTAACAACGCCACCACCTCCTTGACTTCTTCGAGCCTTAGCATAGGGACCTTATTGGAAAGAGAACACAGTATTCCTTCCTGATCGAACCATAGCGTGAAGCCGGGCAGCCCAATGGTCTTCGCACCGGCTGGAATCGTCATCATTTGCCCGATCTTTTTAGGATGCATCATTACGTGGCAAAGAACAAAAGATCGACGGTGGTAAGGGGTAGTTGTACTGCTAAAATACTGTAGTGGTTTCTACTACACTTTATCCCGCTAAGGGGCAAATGTCAGAACAATTTGTTATCGATGACGTAGTGGGTAAGTTCCGCATTGTTCTTGAAGCCCATTTTTTCGAGGATGCGTGCCCGGTAGGTGCTGATCGTAGAGATCCCCAACGATAGCTGGGTGGCTATTTGGGAGATGGTGAATCCCGAGGCAATCAGTAACAGGATTTGATACTCCCTGTCCGACAGGAGTTCATGGGGTGCTCTATTTTCCGGATTTTCTAGTTGAGAAGCCATCAGTTCGGCTACCGGCAGTGTAATGTATTTTCTCCCCGATAAAAGTTGATGCATGGCCTGAACCAATTCAATGCTTGCTGCATCCTTTGAAAGGTATCCCGAGGCGCCTGCTTTGAGGGCGCGTACCGCCAGCACATCTTCACGGTGCATACTGAAAACAAGAACCGGTATTCTGACCTTATCCACCTTGAGTTGTTTAAGAATATCCAATCCGTTTCTTCCGGGCAAGTTGATATCCAGAATAATGATATTCCATTTTTGGTTTTTTACCTTATAGAATACGTCCGTGGCAGACGTAGCCTCGCCGAATTCCATTCCTGGAAATTCAGTAATAAGAATGTGTTTGATCCCGGCCCGGATAGCGAAATGATCATCGGCTATAAGTATTCTTTTGTTATCCATTGCCACTGATAGTGTTATGATAGTGTTTGAAAGTGTAAAATGCAAATATGATTTTAAATTGCAGACTATTGCAATGCCCAGGAAAATTTGTTTGAATGGTACACCGATGTTCGATGGTCATCGAACCCATAAGCGTAGACCTTGCGGCTCAATAATTTTCGCAGCAAGGAGGAGATTCACTTGTCATGTTACCTTTTCCAATCATATTCCCGACAAAGAAAAATAGAGCAGTGGTAACCTGCCGTAGTAATTTCGCTAAAATCGTGTAGCGTTTTTGACTACAGGCTCTTCTGATAAAAGAGAAAATCCTAAATCAATTTATTATCTATCGCGTAGTGGGTAAGCCCGGCGTTGTTTTTAAGCCCCGTCTTTTCAAGGATGCGGGCCCGATACGTGCTGATCGTAGATATCGCCAATGATAACTTAAAAGCTATTTGAGAGAGGGTGAAGCCTGAAGCAATGTGTAACAGGGTTTGATATTCACGGTCCGATAAGCGTTCATGCGGCGACTTATTTTCCGGGTTTTCAAGCTGGGATGCCATGAGTTCGGCCACCGGAATAGTAATGTACCTTCTTCCTGCTAAAAGTTGATGAATGGCCTTCACCAATTCAGTTCCGGCCGCATCTTTTGAAAGGTACCCCGACGCGCCCGCTTTGAATGCACGGACGGCTACAATTTCTTCGCGGTATACGCTGAAAACCAGAACCGGTATTCCGATCCTTTCGTCTTTGAGTTGGTTAAGAATATCCAGTCCGTTTCTTCCCGGTAGGTTGATATCCAGGATAAGGATATTCCATTTTTTATTTCTTACCATGCGGAAAACCTCAACCGCACTCGCAGCCTCACCGAATTCCATTCCCGGGAGTTCGTTTTTAAGGATGTGTTTGATCCCGGCGCGCAGGACGACGTGATCATCCGCTATCAGTATTCGTTCAGGTTCCACTTATTTTTCCAATGATCTGCACCCGCGTACCTTTCTGTTTATTACTTTCTATATGCAATTGCGCTCCTATTAAATTGGCGCGCTCGCGCATGCCGAGCAGGCCCATCGAAAATGGATTTTCCAGTTTTTCGCTAACAATGCCTTTGCCATTATCCGTGATCGTAAGGGACAATTGATCCTGATCCTGAATGACCTGAATCACCACGCTGCATGCTTCTGCGTGCTTGACTATATTGGTCAGGGCTTCCTGGCAAATCCTGAAATACGCATTGGATAATGTTTTTTCAAATAGTTGATCAATCACCCTTATCTCCAGGTTGCATTTTATCCCCGTTTTATGTTCAAATTCCTGAGCCAGCCATTCAATCGATGGAATCAGACCGAGTGTATCCAGGATCCCTGGCCGGAGCTCGGTGGCAAAATTCTGCAAGGACAGGCTCGTATTCTCAAGGCCTTGCATCATTTCATCCAGAATACGTTTTGCCTGCGGGGTAATGCCCACCGTGTTATTCAATGAGGATACTAACATTTTAAGGCCCACGAGCTGTTGTCCGAATTCATCGTGGATTTCCCTGGCAATGCGCGATCGTTCGTCTTCCAGGACGTTATTTAGTTGCTTTGCGAATTGCCTGATTTCATGTTCTGACCGGGACAATTTTTCAAATGCATTTTTGCGTTCCGTGATATCGGTCTCGATAAAAAAATAATGACTCATCGTTCCCCTTGAATCCAGCAAGGGCTGACCGCGCACCTCTACCCAGATTGGCCGGCCTGACTTTGTATACTTTATGATCTCACACTCAAACGTATCGCTTCCCCGCAACCGGTCCATGATGAATTCCCGGGTGGAACAATCGGTTTTTGCTCCATTTAAAATATCCCCGATGCGTTTTCCGGCAACTTCGTTAAATTCAAACTCGGTGATCCGGGTAAATGCTTCATTACCCCATTCAATCCTTCCCTCCGGATCAGTAATGATCACAGCGTTGGAGTCTTTCCGTACGATCAGGGAGAGTTTTTTTAGTTCTTCTTCGGCCCGTTTCCTTTTAGTAATGTCAAGGATCACATTAATGCCTCCGGTGATGTTACCCTTGCCATCAAAAATAGGCGATGGATACGGTACAATGTTCCGGAATTCTCCATCCAGGCGTTTCAGGATAACCTCTTCTCCCCGCACCGGACGGCCCCCTTTTACCGCAATTGCCAATGGACTCTGGTCTTTGCTCACCGGAGTACCGTCCGCCAGGTAAACTTCCGATGATCCGCACCATAACTCTTTTCCAACTTCGGGCGCCCTTCCCCATAATGCTACGGCCGCCTTATTAAAAAGACCAATCCTGCCGGAAGCATCAACCGTGTACACCGCGGCCGGTAGATTTTGTATCAGATCTTCGTATTGCTTTTCGCTTTCTTCTATTTTCTCCCGGGCTAACACTTGTTCCGTAACGTCAACACCAAAATAGAAAATGCCTTCCGTTTTCTCCTCACTATTGGTATAGGGCTGGTACATGAAGTTCAGGTAAGCCCGTTTCATCTCACCATTTGGCAAGGTTAGTTTTAGGGGAGTTTCCGCTGATGAAAACGTCTCGCCGGTTTGATATACTTTATCCAGCCAATCAAAATAGCCCTGGCCTTCTACTTCCGGAAATACCTCCCTGACGGTTTTTCCAATGATATTTTCGCGGCCGGTTAGTTTATAGTACTGGTCATTGGCGCTCATGAAAACATGTTCCTTGCCTTTTAGAACACACATACTGACGGGCGCTTCAAAGAACATTTTTTCAAACCTTCGCTGTTGGCTATGAAGGCTTTTCTCCAATGCTTTGTTTCCAGTCTTACCTTTTTTTGAAATGCTAAACATACTTCCCTCCTGCGACAAATTTACCAGACAATAAATATCAAATCTGCGCTATGGCGCATTGCTTCATTTTCAAAATACAGAGTTAAGTAAGAGGAGCGGTTGCAGATCGAACAACATGTAGTAAGTAAAAGTTCGAAGTCGAAGCCCGGTTTCATAACCAAATCCATAATAAGTTTACTCGGGTTAAATTTGTAAACAAGAAATGTACCAGAAAACGTTTGAAATTCAAATAGCGCAAATACGTTTTGACTTTTTAAGTTGCTGTTAAAGGTTATTATTTCATAATGAGCGATCCGTTCCTGATCTCTTCACTTGCTGTTTTTACGATTTGGTCACCCTCTTTTAGGCTTCCGTAAATTTCTGACCTTCCATCTATAAATCGACCGGTCTGGACATCCACCCACCGGGCTTTGCCCTGTTCAACTTTTATTACGAAGATTCTCTCTTGTGAGGTGACAATGGCTGTCTTCGGAACAACGAACGTGCTGTCACTGCTGATCAAAGGGATGGTGACTTTCGCAACCATGCCCGGAAGCAGTTTTCTGGCTGTATTAAAAACATCTGCTTCTACCCGCTGTGACCGCAATTTTATGTCCAGGGCTCCTGCCATACGTGTTACTTTGGCTTTAAAGAATTCATCGGGTAAAGGTTTAATTTTGAAATTGACTTCATCTCCTTCCTTCAGGAAGGGGGAGTAGGCTTCGGGAACAGAAACCACAAGCCGTAAATGTTTTTGCTCTTGCAGGGTAAATAAGGGATTGTCAGATCCTCTTCCGGTGGGTCCGACGTAGGCCCCCTGATTAACATTCCGGGCGCTGATCACGCCGCCAAATGGCGCCCGGATGGTCAGATAGTCAAGGGTGTTATGGATTTCCTTGTACGCCGCCTGCGAGGCTTCAAGTTGTTTGAAGTCGGAATTCATTTTTGACAGTGCCAGGTCCAGGTCATTGGGTGAAATCGTTCCGGGTGTCTTGCTGGTCTCCAACAGGCGTTGATAGTTTGCCTTGCTGGCAATGTAGATGGCTTCGAAGGATTGCCACCGCGATTCGGCTCCCGCTAACTGCGATGCGATCTCCGGCGCTTCCAGGATGGCCAGGAGTTGTCCGGCTTTTACTTCCGAACCGACGTCAGCATAGATCTGCTTGACAAAGCTTGTCTGCTTGGCATACAGGTCTACCTGCTGGAATGAAATTAATTCTCCGGGCATGGTCAGGGACGAGGTAAGGAGAGCTTTTTCAATTGAGATCACTTCCAAGCCGGGAGGTTTTGCCGCAGCAGGCATTTTTTCTTCTCCTTTTCCTTGAGAAGAGGTGCACTGGTTCAATCCGCCAAGGAACAAAAGACAAAGGGAAAGGGAGGCCAGGAATGGAACGGTTTTTTTGATCGAATTCATAGGGTTGAAAAGTTTAGAGTTCATGTCATTGACGGTATGTAGTGTGTACTTTCTTTGTCTTCCGGATCGAGGGACACGGAGGTGGTTGACGTTTTTCCCTG
>DATHFS010000849.1:0-2005 GCA_035317975.1 Cyclobacteriaceae bacterium
TCAGGCGGCTGTTGGAATAAACGACAACGTCCTGGATGGCGCTGATGTTGACAATGTAGGATCGATTGAGACGGTAGAAGACTTTATGATCCAGGACTTCCTCCAGGCCCTCGAGGGTATAGTCGATTATAAATTTGCGTAATAGGGTGGTCACGAGGTACACGTCGCGGCCATCGGCATAAAAAAAGCTGATCTGGTCTGTTGTAATCGAACGGATATGATCGCCCAGTTTCACCATGAAACGGGTTTTGAAATTCTTAACAGCCGATTCGGTCAGGGTTTTGATGATCTGCTCGGATTTCGAGGGATCCCAGCGCAACTGGCTTCGCAAGGATTCCAATTTCTTAAGGCTATGGGAGAGATCGGTGAACGAGATCGGTTTCAACAGATAGTCAATGCTGTTGACTTTGAAGGCTTCCAATGCAAAATCATCGTATGCCGTGATAAAGATCACAGGCTTCTGAACGTCGACTTGCTGAAAAATCTGAAAACTCGACCCATCATGCAATTGAATATCCATGAAGATCAGGTCAATACCGGTCTGATTCGCTTGCAGCCAGCGGACCGCTTCTCTGACGGTTCCTATTTTTTCAAGCACTTCGATGGCGGGATCGAGTTTATTCAGGTAGCGTTCCAGTTTCTCGGCCGCCGGTGTTTCATCCTCTATGATCAATACTTTCAGCGCCAGGCTCATACCGGTTCGTCAAAGGTTTCTTGAATGCGTACCAACGGGAATTTGATGTAATTTTCTCCTCCCGCCTTTATCTGTAGAAATGGTTTCTCGGCGAAAAACGAATACGATCGCTGCAGTCTTCCGAACGCGATCAAACTGTCGGCATGGGAAATCAATTTGTCGTTGAGGGTATGCTGCAGCACCAGATAATCATCATCTTCTTCGAGCGAAAGGTTCATCACCAAAGGGGAGTGTGCGGAAATCAAGGTGTTGCGGACAATGCTATCCAGGGTTACCAGCAGCGAACCGGGGATCAAATGGATGGAGTGTGTCTCCGACAGGGTCGAAACCAGGCTGATGTGGTGGGCTTTGAAGTTGAGGAGGTGCACCAGGTTTCCTGCCGCCATCAGCTCTTCTTCCAGCGAGACCAGTTCTTTGTGACGGTGGATCAGGCTATAACGGTAAATTCCAGCCAGGTAATCAATCTGCTCTTCGGCCGATTCGGCATTGTGGTGAATGGTCAGGATCAGGTTTTCCAGGCTTTCATAAAGTAAGTCGGGATTAATTTCGCTTTTGAAGGAAGCAAAGTCCGCTTCCACTTTTTCACGAAGCCTGGTTTCCTGCTCGATACGCGATTTATTTTCCCGCTGAAGGTAGAAATGGGAGAAATACAGAATAGAGTAAAGCAGACCGACGATGCCATAAATAATCAGGAAGATGTTGAGCTCTCCGGACCCGATGCTAAAGCCAATCGCCCATCGGTAGTAGGCCGAGATGGCGATGCTGATCAGTCCCAGGGAGGCTGCCAGGGAACCGGCGATTTGTGCGATCAGCCGTTTTTGAAAATCAAGGTCGCTGAAGCGGCGGTCCAACAGCCTGATGACCATGCGCATCGATTCAAAAGCGATGTAGCTAAGGGCAATACACACATACAGTTCCTCGTTGCTGAATATTTTATTAATGTCTTCAACGGTATTGTGAATGAGCAGGATGAGCAGGTAGACCAGCACCCCAAAGAGGAGACCTGAACCCAGGCGGAAAAAAGCATTATGGACGAAAAGTCTGTTCATAAGGCCATTCGCGCGCGATCGGTGGCGGGTTGACCTTTCGTCTCCCGTGGCTTTGATTTGATTACCGGCAACTGAACGGTGAATTTATCATCGTCTTTTACCACCATCTTTTCATCGGTGAAAAACCGATAGCGGTTGCGGATGTTGTCCAACCCTACCCGGAAACTGGCAAGGGGCTGGATCGCCACGGTCTTGGTGCAGGTGACATTAATAAAGGTGTTATCCTGGGCGGAAATATAGACCAGTAAGGGCCGGTCTTTTG
>DATHFS010000850.1:0-3305 GCA_035317975.1 Cyclobacteriaceae bacterium
CTGCTGGCCTTCTGAGTTAGTCAGCGTATCGACCAGTGGGTTGAATGTTAGATCTCCGGCTATCGCAAATGCAGTTGTAATTTCAGGTGAAGCGACAAAGGCATGCGTGTTCGGGTTCCCGTCATTGCGTTTCGCAAAATTCCGGTTGAACGAGGTGATGATGGAATTCTTTCGGTTAGGATCGTTCGTGTGCCGCGACCATTGCCCGATGCAAGGGCCACAGGCATTGGCGAGTACAACTCCGCCCATCTGTCCAAAGATCCCGAGGAAACCATCGCGCTCTACGGTATACCGCACGGTCTCTGAGCCCGGTGTAATCGTGAACTCTGCCTTGGCTTTTAATTTTTTATCGACTGCCTGTTTGGCGAGGGATGCTGAACGCGAAATGTCTTCGTAGGAAGAATTCGTGCATGAACCGATCAACCCTACTTCGAGTCGCTGTGGCCAGCCGTTGGTTCTTACTTCATCTGCAAATTTCGAAATAGGAATAGCGCGATCGGGAGTAAAGGGCCCGTTGACGTGGGGCTCGAGTGTGGAAAGGTCAATTTCAATAACTTCATCAAAGTAGGCTTTCGGATTGGCATATACTTCCGGATCACCAGTGAGATGTTCCTTGATCTTGTCGGCGGCCGCAGCTACTTCGGCGCGACCGGTGCCGCGTAAGTATTGGGCCATCTTCTCATCGTAGCCAAACGTAGACGTGGTGGCGCCGATTTCGGCACCCATATTACAGATCGTCCCTTTTCCAGTGCAAGAAAGTGTTTGGGCTCCCGGTCCGAAGTATTCTACGATCGCTCCTGTCCCGCCTTTCACGGTAAGGATGCCGGCGACTTTCAAAATCACATCTTTAGACGCAGTCCATCCACTTAGTTTGCCGGTGAGTTTTACGCCGATCAGTTTGGGCCATTTCAATTCCCACGCCATTCCCGACATTACGTCTACAGCATCGGCTCCACCCACGCCGATCGCTACCATACCAAGTCCGCCGGCGTTCACAGTGTGCGAGTCGGTTCCAATCATCATTCCGCCCGGAAAAGCATAGTTCTCCAGGACAACCTGGTGAATAATGCCCGCACCCGGTTTCCAAAATCCAATACCATATTTATTAGAGACCGATTCAAGGAAGTTAAAGACTTCACCACTTGCCGTGATCGAGTCTTTCAAGTCTTTTACAGCACCTTCTTTTGCGAGGATCAGGTGATCACAATGAACGGTGGAAGGGACGAGTACTTTCGGTATGCCCCCGGACATAAACTGAAGCAATGCCATCTGGGCTGTCGCATCTTGCATCGCCACGCGGTCGGGGGAGAAATCGACGTAGGATTTCCCCCGGCCAAAGGCTTGAAAATCCTGGCTGGAGTGAAGGTGGGAGTAGAGAATTTTTTCTGAGAGGGTGAGCGGCTTGCCAACTGCCTTGCGCGCCCTGGCGATCCGGCCCGGCATAGCTGCGTACAGGGCTTTAATCATGTCTAAATCGTAGACCATATATTTCGTAGTTCGGTTGAGGCGCTAAACTACTAATTTTGCATCTGATTTGGCGGATAAATGTGATTTTTTGAGCTTGTTTAATACGATTTGTAATGACCCTTAATTGTAGGGATTCCCCTTTTTTTTCGAAAACAGTACGGTTCAAAAGGTATAACCTGCCAGCAAAGAATTTGTATTCAACGTGTAAGCCGGATCATCGTAAAGCAAATACGTGTTTGGAGGATTATAAGGATGAACTATTTTCAAAAGACCTCTATGCTTCCCCTCCAAGGACATATATTCTGTCAATGTAAAGGTCATTGTCGCATTTTTTTGGCCCTTGCTCTATGATTTTGATCATGATAGTCATATGATTTATGTCATTGACAAATCTGGAATATCAAATTTACTTACCGATAAAAGAAGACTTGTCGAGGTCATTAATCATAGTCGAGGTCATTAATAGCGCTCCAGCACCAACAAATGGTGTCCTAAACCCTCAAAAAGTTAAACACTCACCTCATGATAAGATGCCTAATAGTTGATAACCAGCAACAGTCAATTGATTCTTTAAAGTCATGTATTGATAGAATGGCCTCTCTTGAATTGGTGGGTACTGTATGCTGTTCCATTAAGGCAATTGATTGCATTACTGGTCAAAATATTCAGGTATTATTTGCGGGTATTGAACTTTGTGATGGAGTATCGGCGATTGTTCGTCAAAAGACCCATTTGATTGTCTTAAATGACGAGTATAGTCCGGCCTTGCCTGCAATTCAACAAAGACTTTTTTTTGCACTGTATAGAGAGACCGGTAAAATTCGCTGGCTTCTTAAATGCTTGCGAAAAGATTTTAACGCATGAGAGCATGGAAAGAGAAAGGATTAATGCTTTCGGTAACTCACTTGATACTCAAAACTTTGTTTTTGTCAAAACTGAAAATAAGGGGAAGTTTGTGAAAATATTAATAAAGGATATTTGCTACATAGAAGGCCTGGGAAATTATATAACGATCCACACTTGTGAAGGAGGAAAAACAATTACCTATGGTACTCTAACGGAGATCGTTGATTTTTTACCTTCGACATTCATCCGGATACATAAGTCTTATGTTGTTTCAGTAGATTCTATTCAAATCATCGAAGGTAATCAGCTCAAGATGTCCAACAAAAAAGATATACCTCTTGGAACTGGCTATCGCGAGAACCTCTTTCAGGCTCTAGGCAGTAAGTTTATCGGAGGCAAAGTACATAAGGAGTCCTGAACATATTTGAATCTTTTACTTTCCGGCTAAAAGTCAGGAAATGAGTTCAGAACAGAATATTTCCGGCCTATTAAGGTTTAATGCTTCTCTTTTTTACATTGTTCAAGCAGGGAATTTAGCTCCTCAATCTTGGCTTTTGATTCGTCATAAAGTTTCTTGCTAACCTGCGCCTCTTTAGTCTTTTGTTCCGCAATTCTACTTTGACTATTTAAATTTTGCTGCCTAAGTACAGCAAGGTGTTCGAAGTCACGTGCTCTTTTTTTCCAATAGGATACACTAGTGGTATCGTCCTGAACATTGGGAGTCGCTCTTTTTTTTCCCGAAGAATTCAGGATGAGTACGCCAGTAATCAAGATCAGTGCAAAGACCATTGGAAATTTAGACGGCTTCATTCTCTCTTTCTTTGCTTTAATGATTTTTGTTTCAAGATAGCAAACCGAATGATAATTTCGAAAGAATTCTTTGAATTTCATGTATCAACTTTTTTAAACCACCAAATTGGCTGTTTACATGTCTAAAAATAGAGTTTGAATAAATAATTTTGTGAGCTGACATTTTTCAGGCCAAATTTAAT
>DATHFS010000851.1:0-3659 GCA_035317975.1 Cyclobacteriaceae bacterium
CCATGTTTGCTATGTCTTCCGGCACTCCCAATCGTCCGAGTGGTGTGCGTTCCAGGACACGCTGCTTCCGGGTGGGATCATTATTCAGCGCGACGGAAGACATGTTGGTCTCGATAAATCCCGGAGCGATACAATTGACAAGAATCCCCAGGGGTGAAAGCTCTACAGCCATGCTTCGGGTCATTCCTTCTATAGCCGCTTTGGACGCGGCATAAGCAATCACTTTGGGAAGGCCATACCGGGCTGCCATTGAACTGATGTTAATGATTGAACCTTTCTTCTGACGGATCATCACTTTCGCCACTTCACGGGAAATAGCAATAACGCTGATCAGGTTGGTCAGCAAAATTTGATGGAACTCTTCATCGGTCACCTCAACCAAGTCCTTCTTCAAATTGATTCCGGCATTGTTGACAAGAATGTCGATCCTTCCACATTGAGCAGCCAGATCCCTGATGTGCCCGGGAATCCGATCCAGGCAATTCATGTCCATGACCAGCGGCAGGCATAACTCGCCAAGAGAAGTCTTTGCCTCTTTTAGTTTTCTCTCATCTCTGCCGGTGATCACGGTAAAGATGCCGCGGCTGATCAACTTTCCGGCAATGGCCAGGCCCAGGCCGGAAGCGCCGCCGGTGACGATGGCCACTTTTTGGGTAAGACTCTTACTCATTATTGGATCACATAAGGAGCTCGCTGGGACCTCGACAACATGTTGTTTGCCTCATCGTCATTGGTAAATTTTTCCATCTCGGGATTCCAATACACCGTTCTTTTCAGTTTCATGGCAATATGGTGGACCAGACAGGTTGAGCAAGAACGATGGCCTTCCTCCACTGGCGCAATCGGCGATGTATTATCCCGGATGCTTTCCAGCCAATTGCCATGATGGTCTTTGCTGACCATAAAATGAAATTCATCCGGGCCGATGACAGACTGGATAATCTTCGGGTCACTGGAATCCAGCGGTTTCGTACCCCCGGCACTGACCGGGTCACTGGCGGTAGCCTGATAATTGCCTCGTGTAACAAAGATCCATCCCTCGCTTCCTACAAACTTTATCCCGTTAGGAAGTTCATTGCTGACGACCATCTTTACCCCGTTCGCATACAACGCTTCGGTCTTGAAAATACCGTGAACGTCCCACAATCCCTTCGTTGGAAACTCAGCGCGGCCCCCCACTTGAATGGGCCCGGAGCGTTCCATTCCCATCCCCCAATGAGCGGAATCGATGTGATGCGAACCCCAACCCGTGATCATTCCCGCACCAAACTGCTCGCAACGGAGCCAACCCGGCCGCCCATAATCGGCTTGGGGGTGAACACGCTTCTCCGTGTAATACACCATTGGGGTTGACCCCAGCCACATATCGTAGTTAAGATTGGGGGGAATGGACATCTCCTTTTCCTCCTCACCGGACGGATCTCCCGGCAAGCCGACATAAACCGTTTTAAGTTGCCCAATCCTGCCATTGCGAACCAATTCTGCGGCATAACGAAACTGCGTGGAGGAACGCTGCTGACTGCCGATCTGGAATTTCACCCCGCTCTTCTGAACGACGTCGCTGACGATCCTTCCCTCTGAAATGGTTAGCGATGCCGGCTTCTGCATATAAATGTGCTTCCCGGCACGGGCCGCCGCAATGCAGATCATAGCGTGCGTGTGATCGGGGGTGCTGATCAGAACCGCATCGATATCCTTGTTCCGGAGGAGTTCCCTGTAATCATGATAGACTGATACTCCGTCGAATGGTTTCCCATACTTTTTGGTATAATAATCATTGACCAGCGCTTTTCCATCCGTGGCCCTCCGGGTATCCAGATCGCAGACGGCAATTACCTGTGCATAATCATACTTCCATACACCGGGCAAATCATGAATACGGGAAATGCGGCCATTACCAATGGCGCCAATAGTAATCCGGTTGCCGGGAGCATTTTTGCCCAATACCCGTGCCGGTACGATCGATGGGAACGCCGGCAACGTCATCGAAGAGAGAACGGCCGCGTTGAGTGACGAATGGATAAATTTTCTCCTGGAAATTTTAGATCCGCTTTCTGTTTTCATAACGGGTTAGTGTAAAAACTCAACGAATTAATTCATTTTTTTATAGCGACTACAGGCGGTGTGATATAATAGCGCCAGGCGCTTTCGGCTTTCTCTTTGGTAACGTGTCCATTAAAAACAACAAACCTGTACTTCAGTGTATAGGTCTGGCCGGGAAGGAGGACCCAATCCTTATTTTTGGTCGGCGCAAACATGGCAAACAATTCGCCCGTGGTATTGGAATTTTCGGGCCAGATACGGAGTGGCTCCGGATGGTTATAGTTCGAAGGATAGGACATCCACAAGGCCCCTCCGTAATCATGATCGAGCGTCCCCTGAGCAACAAACCACCGGGCCGTTGTTCCATCGGCCTCCTTGCGAATTTTTCCTTCGGAGGTCAGTACCTCACTGTTATCTTTATTCCATTTTTCAGTCGTGCGCCACCCCAGGCCTGCATAGCGATATGCCAGAATATGGAATGGGCTTTCTGTTGCACAGTTCAGAGCAATCGTCATATCGACCAAGTAATAGTCCTGCTCCTTTTCCGGGCGGTACACCCGAACGGTTTGCATTTCATTTAAAGCGACCTTCTCTTTGCGGTCCTTTTTAAAAACAACGTGCTGGTGAAGTGCTTCAAATTCTGCATAAACAGGTCCACTGTTAACGGAAATAAAGCTACCAAAGCGCACGGTACCTTGCCTGCTCCCGAGGTTCCAGAAATCAACCGTATCACCCTCAAATAATACATGTGTCCAGGGGTTCCATATTCCATAATGATGATAATGATCCGGTGCTTGAATACGGGTGAGCTCCTGACCATGAGGGGTCCAAAGCGGATGAATAAAGGCACTCCTTTTAAAAGCCGTATCAACCTCTGTCGGCGGATAAACGGTTGTATACAGGTACCGCAATAAATTCTGACTTCCCGCGTGAACAATCAGTGCGCCTTCCTTCATCGTTGCGTTGATCGGATCGAATTGTAACGATGTGCCCTTGGCCAATTCAAAGACGCTTTTTTTCCCGGCGTTGTTTCCGGATATCATCCAATACAGGGTACGACGATTGCCCCTGCTGATTTGGAAAGGAACGGCTGTTCTTTTGATTCCATCAACGACAAGAAGGGTCAGGGATGAATCCGGTAAGAACGTGAGCGGGTCCAGGTCAATGCTGGCTACTACTCCGATTCCACCTGTCGCTGAGGGAAGCGGGACTTCAAGCGTGGCGATCTTCTGTCCGTACCCTGTGACAACCACAGCAAAGAAAACAGAAGGTGCAATGATTTTATTGAACCCTCGGCACCTGCGAATCGTAACGGGCGTGTTCATTTAACTTCAACGTTCGTAATCGGTTACTAAAAGTAAATATTGTCCATTATTTTGCAACCGATTGCAGGCACTATTTTATGGACTGCTTTTTTTTGCCAATTTTGCTGCAATAACACAACAATGAATTTGACTCGGAAGCCAATACGAATGGAGCAAACCATGCGCTGGTTTGGGCCCCCGGACCCTGTGACACTGGAAGACATCCGGCAAGCCGGCTGCACCGGTGTAGTAACGGCATTGCACCATATTCCTGTGGGCGAGGTGTGGTCGACAGATGAAATCCTAAAACGA
>DATHFS010000852.1:0-6761 GCA_035317975.1 Cyclobacteriaceae bacterium
ATGAGCTTGAAAAATCCAAAGAGGAGATCCGGAATCAGTTGGGACCTCTGCAGACATTTTCGGCCGAATGTCCATTTGGAACCGAGAATGAGCGAGTGATGAGCTATGCACATAAGGTCTACCCTGCTTTGCGCAATCGCATGCCGGAGCCCTTTCTGGAAGAGCTTAATCGCGGGAGCGCGAAAACACCTGGTGCATTCAAAAAAGAATACGTGCAATGGCAAAGAGGTCCGCTTCAAAAGACTACGATGGAGACGATGAAATCATGGGTGGATACGGTATTGGTACACGACAACGTCTGGCTGTGTTTAACCTTTCACGGTGTGGATGGTATCGGATGGGAGGCAAAACCACATGAAGAACTTGCTGACTATTTCAAGTATATGAAGGAAAGTGAGGCTCGACTGTGGGTTGCCACGTTCGGCGACGTGACCAAATACATGAGAGAGCGAATGAGCACCAACATAAACGTAAAGGAAAAAGGAGAAAAAATTGTTCTTACCGTAGATCAGTCCCTTGACCGAAATGTTTATAATCTCCAATTGACATTAAAAACCTATGTGCCATCTGAATGGAAAGAAGCGATGGTGAAACAGGGAGAAAAAAGTACTAACGTTAATTCTCAGGCCGACCGGAAAGGATCATTTGTTTTGTATCAGGCTTTTCCGAATGGTGAAGAGGTAGAACTAACCCCGACTCACTAACCCTTCGTAGTTTGGGGGTATTGTTTGAAAGGTCAAACCAAATAATCTCTTACCTCTGCGCCTACTTTGCGCCCCTGCGCCTCTGCGGTTTAGAATTTTCAGTATTTCTTTATCAACTCCAGCAACTTCCTATCCAACTTATGTCCATGCCAATCCTCATAAGCAACATCCGTACGCTCTGAATCGAGTATACCAAATGAGCCGATAAATTCCCAGAGGGCAAAACCGATCTTGTGTTGATGAAGAATGTCCAGCACATCATTAAACCAGGCCAGAAATACGGCGTGAGGAGTTTTATTCCAGCATCCGCATTCGCCACAATGAACTCCTACAACGCCCTGCTCTGCCAGTTCGATCCAGGGCTTATAATAATTTTCCAGTAGGGAGCGATCAAGGTACCTGTCCCCCACTTGTCCGGGCCATTTAGGCTCGGGTAAATGGTCCGGATCTTTGTTTGCCCAAGGCGCCTTATAATGTGAAATAATCCCGGGATTATAGCCCCGGCAACTCTGGGCAATATCCAGATCAAAAAGCTCCGGGATCACTTTATTTCCGACGTCATTGCCATCGGCGATGATAAGACGTTGAGCATTTTCTTTCCGGAGGGCCTCCGCAGCAGCTTTGGCTACTTTTCGATAAACATCGCCTGGCACCGAACCCCGTTTGGAAAGCTGGTCGTTCATGTCTTCCCGTGTGCAGGGTTCATTGAGGAGATCAAAGCTCATCTTTTGACCCGCGATACCTTTATACCGTTTTGCCCACATATTCCAGTGGAAACTAAACGCATCCAATGCTGGCTGATCGGTCCATAAGTTATAGGGCTCATGAAACCCTGCATTAACACAGAATCCGGGCGCCCGGTGGAGGTTCATGCTGACGTGCATGTTGTACTTGAGTGCCATCGTCACCACAGCATCAATTTTGTCAACGGCTCTCGTGTCGATTTTATAGACATCGTCGGGGGTAATGTTTTTACTCCGGTTAATGTCCAGGTACGAGGGATAGGCCATCGGGATCCTGATAAAGTTAAATCCCCAGTCCTGCATCCAGCGAAAATGATCCTCGGTCGACCCATTCCTGGAAGCGTTCGGATCGGGGGAGAAAAAATCCAGCAAATTAAAGCCTTTCCATTGGGGCAGTTTATTTTGCTTTGGCGATGCCAGGGCCTGGGTCCCGCTCAAGCCCATGGCCACGGCGGCCATGCCTGTGCTTGCGATGAATTTTCTTCGATCCATGGTTTGATTGTTTGTTCAAATATAGAAATTCTGAGATTGTCTGAACTAGCCTGCCCCGACAAAAGTCGGGGTGATTCGTTTGATTTTTAAGTTTAGAATGATTCTTATGCTGGAAAACTCCGCCGCCGTTGTTGGTGTTTCCATCGATCAGCGCGCAGATTTGATTTCTTGCCACAGCGGGGATATTTGGAGCGCTTTCAGAAGAAGCCTTTCCCCAAAAAAAATATTGAAATCGTCAGATTTTTTACACCTACCTTATATCACGTCCCTACGGGACTTTAAGAAATGGGTTGGACGTTGGTTACCGATATATCATCCCTACGGGATTAGAGGCATGGGAGTTGAAATGCCTCTTTGAAACTTGCTCATTTCAATTACTTAGCCGCCGTTGTACAGTTTCTTCACCAACAACATTTTCGGGCGACGACCCAATACTTTCTCAATTGCTCCCATGGCACGGATTTTTAATAGAATCAGGAGATACGAAAGTCTCATCGAACACGAACAGATGTTAAAATCAACCACTACCATGAAGACAAGAATTAATAGAAATAACAAACGACGGTCGCAAAGCATTCCCGGAAAAAAAGAAGATGCATTCACTTCCTATGATACATCAAACCCTGAAACTTCTACACCGCAAAAAGTCAGGGAAGGAGAGGAAGCCTCAAGTGAACAGATTCGGCAAAGAAAAGCAGAAGGCAAAACATAGAATTTGCACAATAAGACACCAAGTTTTCATTTTTTTTCGTGTCTTTGTATCGAAAATGTAACGTATGAAAACGACAAGCATCTTCATTTGTGTGATTTCAGGGTTCGTGATCAGCGCTGTACCGTTTATCACACCTCCGGAAGCAGAAATCTCAAATGGGCTTATTCATGCCCGGCTTTATTTGCCTGACCCCGATAACGGATACTACCGTGGATCGCGGTTCGACTGGTCTGGCGTGATTGCCAGTCTTGACTGGAAGGGACATCACTATTTCGGAAAATGGTTCACGGAATACAGCCCTACCCTGCATGACGCTATCCTGGGCCCTGTCGAGGCGTTTGATCCCATTGGCTATAACGAAGCAAAAAAAGGAGATCCATTTGTTAAAGTAGGAATTGGGGTGCTTTCTAAAACGAGTGAATCCCCTTACGCATTCACAGAGCCTTACCCGATCCTGAATGCAGGAAAATGGAACGTGACGACCCAGCCCGACCAGGTACAATTTCGTCATAGCCTCCAGGATAAGGTCTATTCCTATGAATATGAAAAAACGGTAAAACTGGTCAAGAACAAACCGGAAATGGTGCTCACCCATACGTTAAAAAATACGGGACAGCGTACCATCGAAACATCGGTATACAATCACAATTTCTTTGTCATGGATGGCCAAACTACCGGACCTGGCTTTACGGTCACGTTTCCCTTTGCATTACCGGAACAAGGAAGTAACGACATGAAAGAGTTCGTACAATTCAAGGATCATCAGCTATTGTTTCTGAAAGACCTGAACCCTAAAGAACATGTCCTCTTCAGGGATTTGACTGCCGGTAAAACTGCTGATTATGAAATCAAAATAGAAAATCATAAAACGGGAGCCGCTGTAAAGATCACCGGCGATCAGCCTATATCGAAATTTGTGTTCTGGTGTGCGTCTACAACATTGTGCCCGGAACCGTTCATTAAATTAAAAGTGGATCCGGGGAAACAGGTTTCGTGGAGTATTACGTATGAGTTTTACGAGGTAAGTACTGAGAAGTAAGATTTTCTACAATTGTAAACACTTACTTCATTATTCATTATTCTACGGTTCAATATTCAAAATTCAAATAATGAATGTTGAACCGTAGAATAATGAATTTAGAAGTAGAAATCGCTTTCATCACGATTCTCCCCAATCTTAAATTTTTAAATCTTAAATCTTAAATTTCCAGATCCAGCGCAACAATCTCATGATCAAAGATCCCCGGAACCGACACCGAGATCACCCCTTCCTGATCCCTGAACTGAGGCTTCGTTCCCCCGTGTAGTAATTTGACAGCGGTTACTTTTGTGTTACCCGGGATTCTTACTTCTACCCTTGCGTCGACCGGTATCAGCTCACGGAATGGTCCTTTCATCATCATCGGATTGGTCAGATTGACAAGGTGTACCGTCATAGAGTGTTCCTGACGCCAGACTGTGACGTCCACCACGCCGGGACACGTTACCGACACGACAGGTTCTTCGGCAAGCGCCCACCGGATGGTATTCCGCAACAGCTTTCCATGATCTTCACTCATCACTTGCCAGAACGTACGGTCAATGTCCCCCGGCAAATAGGCGATTCTGCTTTTTCCGATCTCGCGGAGGAATAATCCGCGGACGTCTGTATCCGCCGTTCTCGGGTAGACGTCTTCCATGGGTAAATCCGGGTAGGTGGGAATGATCGTGACCGGACTGGGAAAGGCGGCGACCGGCGTCACGTTCACCTGACGGGTGCCATTGATGATCCGGTATGCATCTTCGAGGCCTTTTAAAACCGGATGAAATTTTCCGGTCACCGCATCACTCTTTACCCTTAAATAACTGTTTTGCAATGGACCTTCCACGGAATGATTGTAGGAAATACCAAAAATGTCCGTCAGTCCGAAATCAGGTCGCTGCTTGCCTTCTTCGTCATAGAGAGAGGTTTCATACGTAGCCACGAGGCTCCCGCCTGCCTTCACATAGGCCCTGAGCTGATCACACTGAACATTGGAAAGGGCGGCAATATTTGGAAGGATCAACAACCTGAACGGCTTCAGGTGATCGGGATCCAGGAGCCTGTCATTGACCATTTCAAATGGCATATGATCCTCAATCAAAGCATGGTAGAACCCAAATGCATGGTCCCTGGCATTTTTTTGCCAGTCCATTCCGCCATAGTTCTGCTCGGTTTGCTCAGAATAAACCATACCCACCCTGGCCATCGGCGCTGTGTTCCTCAAGTAGCGCTCGTTTTGATGATAGGTCACATACATTTTTTCTACTGTGTCCATCCAGCGTTTATCATAGATAAAAGCTCCGAACTTGACAAAGCACGGACGGAGTCCATTGGCAACTCCTTCTGCAACCCAAATTCTGATCTCTGCGTTACTTTGCACGGAATCTTTCCAGCGGTATTGCTCTTCTACTCCGACACTGAAAATACCGACTTGCGGTTTCATCCCCATGGTCGCCCGAAGTTCCTTGGCATGCTTTGCATTTGACCAGGGAGGGATGACGCCGCTCCTGGCTTGCTGGTCGGCGAAAAAGAAATCCGAATACTGACCGGTAACAAGCTTGTCGGGAAATCCGTTTGGAATGAATCGCGCGGAAGGTTTCTTTTTGCGGATCTCACCATCCCAGAGAAACCACAATTCTTTCAATCGCGCGGTACGCCATTCTCTATACTTAACGTAGGCCGGATCGCGAAAGTCGCCTGCGGGCGTGGAGGTACTTTGGGTTTGGTTAATCCTGGGAAGATCCAGACCCGAGAACGCCTTGAAGTTGCGCACGCAATGTTCACAGTAGCAGATACCATGACCGCTCCAACGGTTTGAAAATATCCCTTCCGGTTGATAACGATCCATGATCTCATTGACCACGCTGGTCATGAATTCGAAGTTATAGGGACCGAGTGCGCACGTGACCCACAATTCCGGATTGGCCCAGTGACGTCGTTTTTTTCCGTCTGCCGTCATCGCAATCCAATCGGGATGGGCCTCATAAACATTCTGCCGTGCGGCATGAGGGTCCGTGCGAAGAACAACGTTCATATTCATCTTCCTGCATCCGTTAACCATAAACCCCAGCGGATCGGATGTACCGAGCCAATCACTTCTGTGATGTAGCGGAACATTCGTTGGATAAAATGCTACCACACCCCCGGCACTGAGCAGTGCACCATCGGCATGAATTCGTTTAAAATAGCTGAGCCAGAAATCAGGATCAAAATGTCCGGGATCATTCTCCACAAAGGCAAGCTGAGCCCAACGCATGGAGCGATCAAACCAGGGAGCGTCGACCGGGGAATTCATACTATCCAGTCCGGAGGGAACTCCATAAACATTCCCGATAACTGCTGCACTACCGATCGCTGAGGTAGTCTTGATAAAATGTCTTCGGTCCACATTATTATGATTTAGAAACGAATCACCAATCCACCACCGAACCATCCGTGAAATTGTAGCTCTCCGGATTTCTCCAATCATGCCCGATCTTGTCTTTCATAAGCTCTTCGTCGAGTTCAATCCCAAGCCCTGGCCCTGTCGGGATCAGGACGGTACCATCCTTTTCCAATTTCAACGGTTTTTTGAGATAGCCTTCCCCCAGTGACACTTGCTCTTGTACAAGAAAATTCGGAATGCTGGCTGCCAGCTGCAGTCCGGAGGCAAGGGAGATCGGGCCCATCGGGTTATGGGGTGCAATCGGGACATAATAGGCTTCCGCCATCCCGGCAATCAGACGACATTCTGTAATCCCGCCTGCATGACAAAGATCAGGCTGTAATATGGCTGCCGACCGCTTTTCAAGAATCTCACGAAATCCCCACTTGGTAAATACCCGCTCCCCGGTGGCGATCGGTAAATGGGTTCCCCGGGCGATATCCGCCATCGCTTCCACATTCTGGCATTGGCAAGGTTCTTCAATGAACATGGGCTGATAAGGTTCAAGTTCTTTGATCAGGATCTTTGCCAGTTGAGGAGAAATATTGCCATGAAAATCGATACCAATGTCCATCGTATCGCCACCCGCTTCTCTCAGCGCCGCAAAATTGTCCACAGCGTGTTTAACAAAGGCGCGGTTTTCTACCAGGTTTGCAGGATGCTT